>DASQGS010000412.1:0-2030 GCA_035632455.1 Thermoanaerobaculia bacterium
CCCGAATCGTGCGGTTGACGGTGCGGTTCGCCATTCCGCCGCGCGGATGGCGCAGGTCATCTTGAGCCTCGGCTACAGAACCTAATTCCCCGGCCTGAAACTCGACGATCTCCGGCGGGTCCTGGTTGTAGTCGTTGTACCTGATCCACGCCGGCCTGACGCAACGGCATCGCCTGGGCTTGAAGAACGGACACCGGCCGATTTCCCGAAAGAAGTCGTCGGTTATCGTGATTCTCAGTGGCCGCCTCCGCTTGGCTCGCCACTCCAACGGTCAATTCTGCAAAACGATCGGCATCGCTCGAAGATCCAGGAGGTGCGATTCCACGATCAGGGTCAGGTCACGATCCTTGGAGAATATCAGCGCATCGTGATGAGCAGCCAGGTTCGCGATCACGCAATCGATCGTCGAGCGAATAGTGAGTCCGCGGACGCGTAGCCGGCGGAACAGATCGGCGGCCTCAATGTAGGTATCCGGCTCCTTCGGTGACAACCAGTCCATCTCGCGGAAATGGCTCTCGATTGCCAGAAGGCTCTTGGACTGACGCAAGCCTTGCAGGACCTCGGATACGACGAGACCGCATGTGACCAAGTCAGCCTCCTCGCGGATCAAGCGTGCGAGCGTCTCGGCGTGAGGGCTGGGATATCCGTTGAAGAAGTCGACCCAGACGGACGTGTCCACCAGAACTCTCATCGTCGTTTTCTGAGGGCGTCGATGCTACCTTCCCAGTCGACCTTGCCGCGGAGATCGAGAAGCTCACGCCGGCGTTTCGCTCGGGCAAATCGTCGGAGCGCCTCGTTTATCACCTCGGTCTTGGTCCGGCCCTCGGAGAGCTTCATAGCTGCTTCAAGCGCTTCATCATCAATGTTAAGTGTCGTTCTCATGCGTCTGCACCTGACTGCATATGATAAGCCACATTCATATGCTCATGCCATCATGCTGACCGATGCGGGTATCCAAGAGGCGCGACGCATGACGAGTCCGAATCGCGTTTTTTGAGAGACCGGTTCCCAAGGTGGGCGCGAGTCATATAGTTCAGTCATAATAGGCGTGTCTATGACAAGTTCGGAATCCGCCGCCTCGGCGAAAGCGAAGGGTTCGAGGATTCTCGTGCTCGACGACGACTCGACGACCCGGAGATTGCTCGAGTCGGCGCTTGTTGCCGAAGGGTTCACCGTGCAGACCTTCGGCACCGTGGCCCACGCCATGGCGGCGATCGGGCGGGAGGCCTACGACCTCTATCTGTTCGACATCATCCTGCCGGACGGCGATGGCCTTACCTGTTGCCGCATGGTCCGCGAGCGCTCGCAGAAGCCGATCATCATGCTGACCGTCAAGGGCGATCTGAGCGACATCGTGAAGGGGCTGGAGCTCGGCGCGGACGATTACATCATCAAACCCTTCCGCGTGCCGGAAGTGGTCGCCCGCATCCGTGCACAATTGCGGCGCTCGGGCGAGCTGAGCCGCCCGTCGACGACGGATGCGATCCGAGTCGGCGAGATCACGGTCGATCGCGGGATGCGCGACGCGCTGGTCAACGGCGTGCCGGCTCAGCTCAGCCAGAAGGAGTTCGAGATCCTCGAGTTGCTGGCTCTCCGCCAAGGGAAGAGCGTGAACAAACACGCGATCATGGAGGAGATCTGGGGCTACGAGGAGGAGGTCTCGGAGAAGATCCTCGCGGTCTACGTTCGCAGGCTGCGGCTCAAGATCGAGGCGAATCCGGATGAGCCGAAGTTCCTCCACACGGTGAGGGGGTTCGGGTATCGGCTGGGGGGGTAGGGCCCAGCAGCGCTGGGCCGCTGGAGTTTGGACATTTTGACTCTCAGTGGATCGAGCTAGGGAAAAGCCCTCTCCCAGCGGGAGAGTGTGCGGCGCGAAGCGCGGGTGAGGGGACCCCGCGCGGAGCGCGCAGTCAAAGCGATAACGATCTGGCGTCAATGGCGCCATCATGCACATTTCCGCCGAAGGCACGAGGGAATCCCCTCACCCCGCCGCTGCGCGGCGACCCTCTCCCGCCGGGAGAGGGTTTTTG
>DASQGS010000413.1:0-6660 GCA_035632455.1 Thermoanaerobaculia bacterium
GCCGCCTGTAAACGTCTGGCGGTTGTAGCGGAGCGAAAGGTGATCGTTCGTGAGGACCTCGTGATCGGTCTTCATGAGATAGACATCCTGATTCTGGGTCTTCGGATAGTTTCCGGCGAGCGACTGGATCTTTGCCAGGCCGGCCTGCGAGGCCGCGTCCGTGGGATAGCCGCCGTTCGGAATGCCGAGGAGGATGAGATTGTCGATGGAGTTTCGCTGGGCATCATAATTGACGAAGAAGAAGTCCTTGTCCTTACGAATCGGACCGCCGAGGCTGGCGCCGTACTGATCGAAGTGATAAGGACCCTTGGGGCGGTTATTGATGACGTTGATGTAATCGTTGGCGTTATAGCGGCGGTCGCGCAGGAAGTCGAATATGGTTCCCTGGTATTCGTTGGTCCCCGATTTCGTGACGACGTTGATGACTGCGCCGCCCGCGCGGCCGTACTCGGCCGAATACGAGTTGTTGTTGACCTGAAACTCTTTGACCGCGTCTTGTGAGAACTGGTACGGCGCGCGCCCGGAGCCGGTGCGGCCGAGAGCCTGGCCGAAGAAGGTGTTGTCGTTGTTCGCGCCGTCGATGACCAGGCTGTTCAGGGTGCCGCGCTGGCCTGCGAAGCTGATGTCGCCGAGGCGCACGTCCTTGACAACGCCTGGCGTGGTGAGGACGAAGTCGATGAAGTTCCGGCCGTTCGTGGGGAGGTTCTCGACCGACTTTTCATTGACCACGCTGCTCACCTGCGTCCGGGTCGTCTCGACCAGCGGCGCGGCGGCGGTGACCGTCACCGTCTCGGCGACGCCCGGTTTCAGGCTCACGTTCACGTTCACGTCCGTGCCGACGTTGACCGTAAGCTTCTCGAGCTTGTATGCCTGGAAGCCCGAGAGCTCCGCGCTGAGGCGGTAGACTCCCGGCGGCAGCAAGCCGATCTGGTAACTGCCGGTGGCGTTGCTCACCGCGACGCGCGCTATGCCGGTGGCCGTATTGGTGGCCGTGACGGTGACGCCTGGAAGGACGGCGCCGCTGTTGTCCGTGGCGATGCCGGAGATCGTGCCGTTGGTGCTTTGGCCGAGGAGAGTAACGGGTATCAGAAGGGTGAGTGCGAAGAGAAAAAGGGCCGATCGCAATCGCGAGTGAGAGTTCATGAGCACTCCTTTGCTGGGTGGTGGGAAGTTAGGCGCTGCCGCGCGTTCGCTGAACATGATTCCGATGGAATGTGGACAAAGACTAGCACAAAGCGAAGAGGTGTTTGGGATGGCTTGGACGCGCGCTTTCGGACACAGTCTAGCGTTGGCGCGAGCACGCGGCGGGGAGAGAATGTGAAGTCGGCGCAAGGTCGTTCGCACTGCTTCACGGCTGTGCCGCCAACGCGCCGCGACGGAGGGAATGGACCATGGCCATCGCCAGCATCAACCCGGCAACAGGTCAGTTGCTTCAGAGCTTCGAGCCGCTCAGCGGGCGCGCCATCGAGGAGTGCCTGCGCAGATCGGTCAGCGCCTTCGCGGTGAATCGCGCGCGCCCGTTCGCGGAGCGCGCCGCCCTGATGCTCCGCGTGGGCGAGCTGTTGGAATCGGGGAAAGACAAGTACGGCCGGATCATGACGGTGGAGATGGGGAAGCCGATCAAGGCCGCTGTCGCGGAGGCGCAGAAGTGCGCGCTGGTGTGCCGCTACTACGCGGCACACGCGGAGGAACATCTCGCCGACGAGCCCGTCCCGACGGAGGCGGAGTCGAGCTTCATCCGTTACGAGCCGATCGGCCCGGTACTCGCGGTGATGCCGTGGAACTTTCCGTTCTGGCAGGTCTTTCGATTCGCGGCGCCTGCGCTGATGGCAGGCAACGTCGGGCTTCTCAAGCATGCTTCTAACGTGCCGCAATGCGCGCTGGCCATCGAGAACGTCTTCCGCCAGGCCGGCTTCGACCGCGGGGAGTTTCAGGCGCTTCTGATCGGAGCCGAGGCGGTCAACGGCATCGTCGAGGATGAGCGGGTGAAGGCGGTCACGCTGACCGGGAGCGAGCCCGCGGGCGCCAGCGTCGCAGGCGCCGCAGCGCGGCAGATCAAGAAGAGCGTGCTCGAGCTCGGAGGCAGCGATCCGTTCGTCGTGATGCCGAGCGCGGATGTCGCCGCGGCCGCGCGCGTTGCAGTCAAGGCCCGCATCGTCAACAACGGGCAATCGTGCATCGCCGCGAAGCGTTTCATTTTGCATGAGAGCATCGCGGATGAATTCACGTCGGGCTTCGTGGCGGCGATGGAGTCGTTGAAGGTCGGAGATCCGCTCGACGAGTCGACGGACGTCGGGCCGCTCGCCATGCCGCAGATCGTCGACGACATCGAGAAACAGGTGAACGACTCGATTCGCGCCGGCGCGCGTTGCCTCACAGGCGGGAAGCGCATCGGCACGAAGGGCAATTTCTACGCCCCAACGGTGCTCGACCGCATTCCCGAGGATGCGCCTGCCGCCCGCGAGGAAACATTCGGTCCCGTGGCCTCGCTGTTTCGCGTGAAGAGCGCGGACGAGGCGATCGCGGTGGCGAACGACACGCGTTTCGGCCTCGGGGCGTCGGTCTGGACCCGCGATCGCGATGAGGCCCGGCGATTGATCTCCGGGATCGAGTCGGGCCAGGTGTTCGTCAATGCCATGGTGGCGTCGGACCCGCGCATCCCATTCGGCGGCGTCAAACGCTCCGGCTTCGGCCGCGAGCTCGGAGCGAACGGGATCCGCGAGTTCATGAATATGAAAACGGTGTGGGTTGAAAAGATGGGAACGTAGGGGCGCACGGCTTGGTCTGTGCGCCCGCAACTCGCGTTGTCGTCGGCTGTGTTCATCGCGTCAATGTCCTGCCGCCCCGCCGAGCTGCGGGTGCACAGCCGTGCACCACTACGTACCGACAGAGAGAATCGCACCCGTCACGCGCCTTGTCTTCACGTGGTGGCCTTCGTCTTGTTCCTTATCCCCGCCGCAACCGCCATGACTGTCTGCCGACCCAGCCATACGAGCGCGACGAGCCCGACGATGGGATCGACAAGGTAGTCGAAAGAATTCAGCGACGGCAACAGCTCGAGATCGAGCGCGACCAGGATCAACAGCGTCAGAACGGCGACGCGAGGGTGACGTGGTGCAACGATCGCGGCGGCCAAGGCGAACAGCGCAGCGAGCCATGGCGAGAAACCAAGCCGGTAGAGGTCGCCGGGGACGTAGGCGAGCGTCGTCGCATACAAAGGGAGCGCGATGGCCACGACGACTCGCAGGACGAGAGCGCGATCCTCGAGCGAGAAGAGGCGCAAGCGGAACGGACGCATGAGAAGGTCAAGCAGCAGCACGATCGAGGTCACGCTTGGAAGCGCGAGCGAGGACCAGATCGTGCGACCGATCAAGGCCGTTGCGGCAATTGCAATCACAGCCGCGGCGGCTGCGGCAATCCCTCCAGCGAGCGGCTGGCGGCCGGACGGCGCGTCCGCGGTGCCGGTTGTCATTTGACGCTCCGCAGTTCCGGCTCATTCATTACCCAGGCGTCGTTGAATGCGACGTGCCGAATGAGCGTGCGCTGCCATGTGTAGACAACGTGATAGACGCCGTCGCGCGAGCGAGTGATGAACGGGTAGGAATACTCACGTCTTATTTGGTCATCCGGCGCGAGGTCGCGCTCGATCGCGTACGGTGGCGACCAGTGACCGTCGCCCTTCGAGCGGACCATGGAGAGAGAGCGCCGATCCAGCGGGCTGCTGTTGTAGATCAGCAGCAGCGAGTCGTCGTCGAGGCGAGCGCCCGCGAGCGCGGAGTCGCGCTGGATCAGCGGTGTGCTCGCAACCGGCGACCAATGCAATCCTCCGTCGCCGGTCCTGGTGAAGGTCACGTACCCGGGCGTCCGCTCTGACCATCGAAGAAAGGCGACGGCATCCCGAGGTGACGTCGTCACGACCCACGGCTGAATCAGGGAAAGACCGCCCTCGATGCGTGCGACGTCGAGGACCCGTCCAGTGCGATCGACGCGGGCGATGGCGGCTCTTCGCCGCAACAGCTCGTGATAAATGGGAAGAGCGATCGTGCCATCCTCATATGCGATGGCCGCACCCTTGACGAGCATGCCGATGTTGAGAAATGGCGATGTCTGAATGTGTCGCGCCTCGGACCAATGCATCGCGTCGGGCGATGTTCGCATGCAGATCGTTCCGCCGGACCATCCGCCTCGGAGAACCACGATGTAGAACAACGTCACGCCGCGGGCATCGGCCATCAGCACAGGATTGCCAAGGCTCTTGACGTGAATTCCCAGCGATCGTTCCGCACTGGCGCAACTCTCGGTTACCCGTGGGGCCGACCAGCGGCCGGTGCGATGATCGCGGATCGTCGTAAAGATCGCCACGTCGCGCCGCACCTCGTCGCTCCCGCCATACCAGGCCGCGAGAAGATCGCCGTTCGCCATCTCGGCGATCGACGCGCCGTGCACGATCGCCGTGCCGGACGACGGCAACGGCTCTGAGTAGTACAGCGGCGTGGTTGAAGACGCAGTCGCGGCCGGCGGCATCACGAAGCGCGGCGCGGGCTTGCCCAAGCCGCCTCGCACAACGATCGGTACGACCGCGGCAAAAAGCGAAACTTGCAGCAGAAGCATCTGAATCCGGGCTGATCTGGGCGAGCCTGTCATTCTGAGCCGGCAAAGCCCCCGGCTCAGGATGACACAACCAAGCATTCGGCAGAAACCACTTCTGCCTTCTGCTTCTTGCCTTCTTACTTCCTCAGTGGTTGTGGTACAGGAGCCAGCGCGATGCTTCGTAGAGGGCGCTGCCGAGGTCGGCCTTACGCTCGTCGTGGCGGGTGATCGTCGTGCCGCTCGAGCCGATGACCTCGAGATCCGGTGGGTCGTGGAACGTGGTGAAGACGAACCCGACCGAATGGCCGGCGCTCGATGGGTCGAGCAAGTCGAGGCCGAGGGTCTGGTTGACGTAGGGCCGGCCGCAGAAACTGGCGATTGTGGGCATGATGTCGATGTGCGACGACGGCGTGTCGAGGCGCCGCCCTGCGTGCACAAAGCCGGGAGCGTAGATGATCAGCGGAACGTGGTAGACGATCTTCGAGAGATCGCCCATCTCCAGAGCGCTGCCGGGTGCTCCGGTCCTCGTGCCGTGGTCGCCATAGAGGACGAAGACCGTGTTGGCGAAGTAGCGCTCCTTCCGCGCGGCGTTCATGAAGAGGCCGACGGCGTGGTCGAGGTAGCGGAAGGAATTGAATTCCTCGTTCGAGTCGAACCAGTTGGCGTGAAGCTGGTCGTCGGGTACATGGCGTAGCGCGAAGCCGTGAGTCTGCTTCGGAATGGTGTAAGGCCTGTGGTTGCCGGACGTGTGGAGGATGGCGAAGAACGGCTTGTCCTCGCGCTTGAGAACGTCATTGGCGGCGAGGAGCAGATCCTCGTCCGAGATGCCCCAGACATCGTCGACCGGCGCGTTGTACGAGCCCTCTTCGAAGATGTGCAGGTGATCGAGGTTGTGCTCCAGCATCCCGCGGATGTTGGACCAATTCGCGCTCCCGCCGAGAAAGTAGAACTTATCGTAACCGGCGAAGGCGTTGACGATCGAGGTCTGGTCGACGGTCAGCGGATTATGGGCCGAGGCCTGCCATGAGCTGACGTCGGGAATGCCGAAGACCACGGCGAACAAGGCCCGAGCCGTCTTCTCCGACGGCGAGTAATGGTTCGTGAACAGGATGCCGTCGCGCGCCAGAGCGTCGACGTTCGGGCAACCGCCCATCTTGTTCCCGAACGCTCCGCTCTTGTACGCGGCGAACGACTCGAGCTGGATGAGGACGACGTTCGGCGTTCCCGAAGTCTCAGAATGCAGCGCCGGCGTGCGGCGGAATGATAGGGCCTTCGGGTCCGGGTGATCGATGCCGAGGTAGGGCACGAGGATCGGATAAAGGCTGGCCAAACGCTCCTGGTCAAAAGCGGCCGGTTTCTCGCGCAAGGTCTCGAACAGGAACTGCGCCGGGTTGAGCGCGAGCGTTCCGATGAAGGGATTGCGGCTGAAGTAGGCGTCGCTCCATCGAAGGGGATAGCGGGAGACCTTGCCGTAGATGCAGGCGAGCAGAAAAACCACGAACATCCACGACATGCCCGCCGCACGCTTCGGCGAGCGAATCGTCCAGCGGACAGCCAGCACGATCAGCACCAGGACCGCGAGGATGACCCCGCCGAATAGGACGACGTGGTACGACTCCCACACCATGTGCAGTGAGATCAGGGGATTGCGCAGGAACTCGAGGACCTCGGCGTTGATGCGCTGATGGATGTAGGCGTAGGTCCCGAAGTCCGCGGCGTAGAGCATCAGGAGCAGCGTCTCGATGATGACCACATAAGCCGTGGCCAGCCGGCGCGACGCGAGCATCGGAAGCGTGAAGATCGCCGCGAGACGGGCATCGAACTTCAGCCCGAGGTAGAAAGCGCGAACGAGCTCGCCGGAATCGAGATGTCCGGCCGTTTTTCGGAACGCGAAGTAAAACACGACTCGGAGAATCGTGAAGATCGCGACGTTAGCCAGAAAGAACAGCAGGGGCAGCCCACGGATCGCGCGCAGATCCGCGGTCAGTCGGTTCGAGGGTTTCGGCACGTGGCCGAGAGTAATAGCAAAGCAGAAAGCAAAAGGCAAAGGGGTGGTGGGTCAGTTTAACT
>DASQGS010000414.1:0-2494 GCA_035632455.1 Thermoanaerobaculia bacterium
TCTCGGATCGGGTCGTAGGCCGCTGGCTTACCCATGTTGACGGCCCAGAATCGCGTTTGCGTTCCGGCCGCCAACGCCGCTGCCGAAGGGAATGGCGCTGGCGCGTTTGGCCAAGCCGGGCTGTAGGTCCAGCATAAGCCCCCCTCGACGATGGTCTTTCCCAGACCTAGAGCGAGACTGGCCACGCCATCGGCCGGCCGGGCATGGCCGCTCGGGTAGTAACTGTACGATCGCGCAACGCCGGAAACGTGGGGATAGAAGCGGTCGCGGAAGCGCGTGCCGACGACCTCCTGGATGATCACTGCCATCTTGTCGCGCTTTGCACCGCGGCCGGTCGCGGCGAGATACGCGCGCGCCTCGCGAAAGAATGTCGAGGCGTAGACGAATCTGACGGCCTCGACGAGGCGGCGAAAACGCTCGTCGGTGCTCGGTTGATTGTTGGGGATCATCTTGGTCTGATACACGCCGGCGAAGGGCTGAGACAGGTCGTCTTCGAGCAGGCTCGACGAACGGATGGCCAGCGGAATGTGCACCTGTTCGACGAGCGCGCGGAGGTCGCCGAGGATGCTGGCGGGAAGCTCCGCGTGCTGGAAGGCGCGGGCGATCGCGTCATCAGGGGCGCCAGCGTCGATCGCGTCGTCCAGCCGGTTGCTCCCCATGAGCTCGTCGAAGACATCGGTTCGCAGGACGGTGAGGCTGGGGATGCTGACTTCGATCTTGCGGAAGCTCTCACGGTCGAAGCGGGTCGAAAGCACTCGCTCGGCGGAGGCCAGACCGCGAGCCTTTCCTCCCAGCGCTCCACCGCCGATCGTCTTGAAGCGCTGCCGTGGATCGAAGAACTCCCGATCGAATCGCGTCAGACCGGCCAGAGCGTCGGCGTCGGAGATGGTTTTCATGAGCTCGCCTCTTGTGCCGGTGCAAAGAGAACGCGGTGAATTCTCCGCTTACCGCAGCAACGGCCCGCGCCCGGAATGCCGGAGCTCCCTTTACAACCAGCCACGATCGCGGCACGCCTGTGCCACGCGATTCACGGAGATCAGATAGGCGGCGTCGCGCATGCTGACTTTGCGTCGCTTCGACATATCGAGCACTGCGTGGAAGGCCGCGGTCATTTTCGTGTCCAGTTTGCCGAGGACCTCGTCCTTCTCCCAGTAGTAGTTCATGTTGCTCTGCACCTGCTCGAAATAGCTGCAGGTCACGCCGCCGGCATTCGCGAGAAAATCGGGGACGACAAACGTTCCTCGTCCGGAGAGCGCCTTATCCGCTTCCAGGGCAGTCGGTCCATTCGCACCTTCAGCCACCAGTCGCACCCGCGTGCTGATCCTCGCGACGTTCTCGCCGGTGATCTGATGCTCGAGCGCCGCGGGGACGAGAACGTCCACATCCTGCTCGATCCAGGCGTCGCCCGCCAGGACCTCGTACCCAAGCTCAACGGCCTTCGCCTTCTCGATCCCACCGAACGTATCGGTAATGCCCAGGAGCTCGGCAAAGTCGACGCCGGTCTTCTTTCGGAAAGTGAACGACTTCTGCTCCGTCTGGTCCCAGCTCGACACGCAGAGCACCGTCACACCGATCCGCTGCAGGAGATCGGTCGCATACTGCGCGACGTTGCCGAAGCCCTGCACGCTGGCAACCGTATTCTCCGGCCGCATGCTCAGCTCGCGCATGGCTTCGCGAATCGTGAACACAACGCCGTAACCGGTAGCCTCCTTGCGCCCCTGCGATCCGCCCATGCCCAGAGGTTTTCCGGTGATGAATCCCGGGTAGCGCCCGCCGTGAATGGCCTCGAATTCGTCTAACATCCAGAGCATGTTCTGGGGGTTGGTCATGACATCGGGCGCCGGAACGTCGTGGACCGGGCCGATATCTCGCGCGATCTGCCGGATCCATCCCCGGCACAGGGCCTCGGTCTCACGTGCGCTCAGGTTGTGCGGATCGCAAATCACACCGCCCTTGCTGCCGCCGAGCGGAATGTCCACCACCGCACATTTCCAGGTCATCCACATGGCCAACGCCCGCACGGTGTCGATCGTCTCCATCGGATGGAAGCGAATCCCGCCCTTTCCTGGACCGCGGGCGTCGTTGTGCTGAACACGGAAACCGCGGAACACCTGCACATGCCCGTCATCCATCCGGACCGGGACGCTGAAGTGATACTCGCGCTGCGGCCAGCGAAGCAGATCGCGCGTGGGTTGGTCGAGATCGAGAAGACCGGCCACATGATCGAACTGACTCTGCGCCGTCTCGAATGCATTCGGAGTGTTCATGGGTCGGGAAGCTCCTTCCATCTGTCTGAGCCTGCTCGTCGTCGGGCGTTGGGCGACAGGCATCCGGCGGGTCCAGGGCGGACCTCAGCAACGTTGGACTCTATTCGTGGAGCACGGACATCCCGCGTAGACGTTGCCATCGAAGGGCGTGACGGATGACACAATGACACCTGCAGCTCTTACGCAGACGGTGACCTCATGCGGATTCCTCTGCGCACGTGTCATCC
>DASQGS010000415.1:0-21940 GCA_035632455.1 Thermoanaerobaculia bacterium
TAGACGGCGAAGGATCTCAAGATTGCAGGCTCTCGTGTCTGAGATCCTTCGCCGTCTGCGCGGCTCAGGATGACGGATCCTACACATGACCAGAAACCAATGGGGAGGACGATTCGCTTCGGATGCCGCGGATGAGTTGCGGCGGTTCAACGACTCGTTCGCCTTCGACTGCGAGATCCTCGCCGAGGACATCGAGGGCTCGATCCAGTGGGCTGCTGCCCTCGAGCGCGCCGGCGTGCTGACGGCCGGCGAGGCAGGGCAGATCGACAGGGCACTGCGCGAGCTTCTCGATGACGCCGCCGACATCGAATCGCTCCCGATCGCGGAGCACGAGGACGTCCACTCGTACGTCGAGTCCAGGCTCCGCGAGGCGGTCGGCGATCTGGCGGGCAAGCTGCACACCGGCCGGTCGCGCAACGATCAGGTGGCGACGGACTTCAAGCTCTACATCAGGCGCGCATCCACCGACGCGATCTCGCTGATCGCCGGTGTCGCGGAGACGCTCGCCTCGCGCGCCGCAGACGAGGCCGCGACGGCCATGCCCGGCTACACCCATCTCAAACAAGCCGAGCCGGTGACGTTCGGGCATTGGTGCCTCGCTTACGTCGAGATGCTGCTGCGCGACGGCGACCGCTTTGCCGCGGCGATGGAGCGCGGCGACGAATGCCCGCTCGGATCGGGAGCGCTATCCGGCACGCCGGTCATGATCGACCGCTTCGAGCTTGCCCGATCCCTCGGCTTCGCGATGCCCACGGCGAACTCGATCGACGCCGTCGCGGACCGCGACTTCGCCGCCGAATATCTATTCAACGCTGCGCTGCTGCTCTCGCATCTCTCGCGGCTCGCCGAAGATCTCGTCTTCTTCACCAGCGACGAGGTTGCCTTCGCCGAGCTGCCGGACTCGATGGCCACCGGCTCATCGCGCATGCCGCAGAAGAAGAATCCCGACGCGCTCGAGCTCGTGCGAGGACACGCGGGCCGGGCCATCGGCGAGCTCGTCTCGCTGCTGGCGCTGCTCAAGGGACTGCCGCTCGCGTACGACAAAGACATGCAGCTCGACAAGGAGCCGGTGTTCCGGATGGAGAAGACGCTGCGCATCGCATTGCCTGCGCTGCAGCGGCTGATCGAAGGCTTGCATCTCGACCGCGAACGGATGCACGCTGCGGCGTCGGCCGATAACCTCCTGGCGACGACGCTCGCCGACGCCATCGCGTCGCGCGGCATTCCGTTCCGCGAGGCACACGAGATCGTTAGCACGCGCGTCGGTGAGGCCATTCGTGCAAAGAAGACGCTAAGGGAGCTCGGGTCGGGCGGGCGAATCGCGCGCGAGGACCTCGAGGCCATGACGGTCGAGAATGCTCTCGCGCGCCGGGCGGCGATCGGCGGCACCGCGCCGGAACGCGTTGCCGAAGCGGCGCGCGCCGCGGCCGCACGAATCGCAAAGCTGACCGAGAGAGATGACGAATGATTTCGCCATCTCCGAGAGGATGAATCGATGAGACTGCCGAAGGGATTCGCCGCGTCCGGCATCCGCGCCGGAATTCGGAAGAGGCGGCCGGACCTCGGTCTGATCGTCGCTCCCGGCGGCGCGAACGCTGCCGCTGTGTTCACGAGAAATCGATTTCTCGCCGCGCCGGTCGTGCTCTCAAAGGCCTCGCTGAAAAGGAGCGGCGGCCACGTGAAGGCCGTGGTCATCAACGCCGGCTGCGCAAACGCCATCAGCGGCAAGGAAGGCACCGACGCCGCAAAGCGCGTTCGAGCCCGCGCCGCCGAGCTGCTGCGCTGCGATGCTAACGAGATCTTCCTGGCATCGACCGGCGTCATCGGCGTCGTCCTTCCCGACAAGAAGATTCGCGAGGCCTTGCCGGCCTCGATCGCGCGTCTGTCGAGCGGCGGCGCCGACGCGCTCTCCCACGCCATTCTCACCACAGACGTCGGTCCGAAGGTGGCGCAGGCGACGTTCGACCTCGGCGGCCGGCGCGGGCGCATCGCCGGCGTGGCAAAGGGCGCAGGGATGATTCATCCGAACATGGCCACGATGCTGGCGTTCGTCATGACCGATGCCGCGATCGCTCCCGCGCTGCTTCAGCGCGCGCTCAAGCGCGCCGTCGATCAGAGCTTCAACTCCATCTCCGTCGACGGCGACACGTCGACGAACGACACCGTCCTGCTGATGGCCTCGGGGGCTCTCGGCAACGAGACCGGCGTCGACCTCGCCGATTTTCAGCGCGCGCTCGATGCCGTGTGCCGCGATCTCGCCTGGATGATCGTGCGCGACGGCGAGGGCGCGACGCGGGTGATGGAGATCGAGGTGCGCGGCGCGAGAAGCGAGCGCGATGCCCGGCTCGCCGCGCACGCCGTGGCGACCTCGCCGCTGGTCAAGACCGCGCTGCACGGCGGCGATCCGAATTGGGGCCGCATCCTCGCCGCCGTCGGCCGCAGCGGAGCACGCTTCGCGCCGGGCAGGGTCTCGCTCGCCGCCGGCCCGGTCACGCTCGTCCGCGACGGCCAGCCCGCCGACTATCGCGAGGCCGCGGCCGCCCGCGTCTTCTCCCGCGAGCGCGTCCCGCTCACGATCCACCTCGGCGCGGGAACTGCCTCGGCCGTGCTCCTGGCCAGCGACTTCGGCCACGACTACGTCAGTGTCAACGCAGATTATCGGTCGTAGGACTATCCATAGTTGCGTAGAACCGGCGTGGCGTAGATGATCTCTCGGCGAATGGCGACGAAGACCGCGATCATCACCGGAGGCTCCCGCGGCATCGGCCGCGTGACGGCGATGCGCCTGCTGATGGATGGCTTCACGGTTGCCTTCACGTACTACCAGTCGAAGGATGCGGCGAAGGCGTTCGAGGCCGAGGCCAGCACGTCGATGGGCGCGCACGGTCCGCGCGTTCAGGGTTGGGAGGTCGATGTTCGCGACGACGCGAGCAATCGCCAATTTGTGGAGGAGGTCCTGGCCCGGTTCGGAACGATCGATGCCGTCGTCAACAACGCCGGAATCCGCCGTGACGCCCTGCTGTACAACATGACCCCGGAGCAATGGCGCGAGGTGCTCGACACCGACCTCAACGGACCCTTCTCCATGATCCAGGCGGTGATGCCTGCGATGATGAAGCAGCATCGGGGATCGATCGTGAACGTCGCGTCGCTGTCCGGCCTGCACGGCGTCGTCGGACAGGCCAACTACTCCGCGGCGAAGGGCGGGCTCATCGCCTTGACACGCACGCTGGCCCGCGAGGTGGCGCGCAGCGGCATCCGCGTCAACTGCGTTGCGCCGGGACTGGTCGAGACCGACATGATCGCGACGCTCGACGAAGAGGTTCGCCGCGAGATGATCCGAAACATCCCGATGCGCCGGGTCGTCAAGCCCGACGAGGTGGCTGCGGCGATCGCATTTCTGCTGTCCGACGATGCCAGCGCGATCACCGGACAGGTGTTGTGCGTGGACGGTGGGGCTAGCGCGTGAGCTTGTCGGGCGGATCTCACGCGGAGGCGCGGAGGACGCGGAGATTGCTCACGCGAAGACGCGAAGACGCGAAAGAGAAAAGCGCTGCACCGCTCCGCATACTCTGCGTGAGCACTTCGTCAATTCGTAGGCTCAAGATTCAACTACTCTTCGCGCCTTCGCGTCTTCGCGTGAGCCATCTCAGCCTGCTCCGCGTTCTCCGCGTTATCGCGTTTCCGCGTGAGGGCCCCTCGTCAACTCGATTTAGAATGACACCCGATGGCCGCGGTCCCCTCCCTCTACTTCAGCGTCGTCATTCCGACATACAACCGGCTCGGGATGCTCGTTCGCGTGCTCGATGCACTGGGCGCGCAGGATGGCGCTCCACCTTTCGAGGTCGTGATCATCGATGACGGCTCGACTGACGAGACGTCGAACGTCGTCGAGCGCAACCTCGCGGCCGGGCACTATCGCTTCCCGATCACGTTCCGGTCGCAGCCGAACGGCGGGCCTGGGAAGGCCCGCAATCACGGCGTGACGCTTGCGAAGGGGCGCTTTGTGCTGTTCATCGGCGACGACACGGTTCCCGAGCCGCGCTTTCTCGCCGAGCATGCGCGCGTGCACGCCGAATCCGGCGATGATCCGATGGTCGCCTGCCTCGGCTACACCGGCTGGCCGCGCAACGGTCGCGTCACGGCGTTCATGGATTACATCAACGACTACGGCCTGCAGTTCGGCTACAAGCTGATCCATGACGGCGACGTCGCGCCGTTCAATTTCTTTTACACGTCGAACATATCGATCGACCGCGAGCTCCTGGCCGCGCATCCGTTCGACACAACGTTCCCATCCGCGGCGTGGGAGGACATCGAGCTCGCCTATCGCCTCGATGCCCTCGGGCTGAAGATCCGCTACAACGCCCGCGCGGTCACGCGCCATCACCATCCGATGACCGTCGACTCCTTCGCTCGCCGGCAGTACACCGTCGGCAAGTCGGGCGCGATCTTCTACCGCAAACATCCCGAGCTCGGGAACTTCCTCGGCGTTCACGAGCTCTCCACGCGCCAACTCGCCGGTGAGACGCAACTCGCACGCCTTCGCCGCCGCGCGCGCCTCGGCGAGCGGTTCCGATTCCTCGCAAACTCGAAGGCGTTCGAAACGCTGATGCGCGAGCACTACCTGCGCGGCTTGCGGGACGGGTTGGCGGAGGAGGATTGATTCAGTCATGAGGACGGAGTGCACAGACAAGAGTGTCTGTGCCACGACAAGAGTGTATGTGCCACGATCCACTAGTACAATGCCGCGCCGATGGCTGGATTCTTTCTCACCCTCGAAGGCCCGGAAGGCTCCGGAAAAACGACGCAAATCGGCAGACTTGCCGAGTTTCTTCGGGCCGCCGGTCTGCCGGTCGTAGCCACGAAGGAGCCGGGCGGGACACCGACCGCGGACCGGATCCGCGCCATTCTGCTCGACCCTCGTGAAACGAACATGGATGCGACTACGGAGGTGTTGCTTTACGCGGCTTCGCGGCGGCAGCACGTCGTGGAAGTCATCCAGCCCGCGCTCGAAACGGAGCGCATCGTGATCTGCGATCGCTTCACCGACGCCACGCTCGCGTATCAGGGCTTCGGACGCCTGCTCGATCTCGACCGGCTCCGCACGCTCAACGAGTGGGCGACGGGCGGCCTGCAGCCCGACCTGACGATCATCTTCGACATCCCCGAGGAAGTGGGACTGCGCCGGGCGCAGGCGCGCAATGACGCCGCCGCGGAGTTGGCGGAGGAGGGGAGATTCGAAGCGGAGGATCTCCGCTTCCATCGTCGCGTTCGCGAAGGCTATCTTGCGCTCGCCATCGCGGAGCCCGGGCGCTTCGCGATCGTCGATGCCGCAGGCAGCGTGGACGAAGTATTCGATCGCCTGCTGCGGACTCTCGCGCAGCGCGCGCCGCAACTTCCGCTTCCCACTCGGCCGGCCGCATGACCACCGCCACCTCGATCATCCTCGACACGGCCCGCCGCGCCGAGCTGCATCACGCCGTCATTCTTCACGGACCCTCGCCGGCGCCGCTGCGCGCGCTCGCGGCGCGCATCGCCAAAGCGCTGAACTGCGTCAACGGCTCGACAGGCGATGATTGCCTTTCCTGCCAACGCATCGACCGGCGCGTGCATCCCGACGTTCACTGGATCGAGGTCGCAGGCGAGCGGAAGATGATCTCGATCGAGCAGATCCGCGAACTGATCTCGGGCGCGATGCTCCGCCCGTACGAAGGGCGGACCAAGGTCTTCATCGTCGATCCGGCGGATGCCTTGTCCCTCGGCGGATCGAACGCGTTGCTCAAGACGCTCGAGGAACCGACGCGCGATACAACGTTTCTGCTGATCACTCGCTCGCCCGACCTCCTCCTGCCCACGATCCGGTCGCGATCGCAGCAGCTCTACGTCGGCCCGGAGCCGCACCGGCTCGCGGGGCCGCGCCAGCTCTCGCGCGCCCGAGGCGTCACCGTGCTCGATTCGGAGGAGGAGCTCTCGTCGCTCGCCGCGACGATGCTCGATCTTCTGGCTCGTTATGCCGAGCGCAGCGAACCGGCCGCGCTCCTGGCGCTTGCCGCGCGCATCGGCGGGCATGAGAATCCGAAGGATGCCATCGCGTTGCTCGGCTCGATTCTCTGCGACGCGGTCGGGCTTGCAACAGAAGAGTCGCTGGATCCCGACAAGCTGGCGGTGATCCGGGACCGCATCTCGCGCGAGCGGCTCCTCGCCGCGGGCGACGCGGCGCTAACGGCCATCCGATTCCTGGGCGTTAACGCCGATGCCCGCCTTCTCGCGGAGCAGATCGTGGCCGCGCTGGTCGTGACCGCGTGAGCGGCCCGGAAAAAAGCTGAGCCCCGCGTTGCCGCGGGGCTCAGTGCATTTCTTACTGGATGGGACCGTCGAGAATGCTCGGGGATGGGCTTTGAATTCGGTAAGGTTCAAAGAAGCATTCAAGAGGAACTGCTTAGAGGCAGGCTGTTGCTACAGAAAGCGATTCTCGCCTGCCCATCCAGTAAACGTTAAGTTCATCGTTCGAGCGGATTATCGCACACTTTGTGAAAAATTTCTCAATGTAACCGCAAGTTGACAACCCTTTGTGTTCCTTCGAGATAGCCGCCTATTTTGGAAACGGCCGAGGTCGAGAACAAAACGAGCGTTCGGTTCATATACGATCTGTGAGCACTCCAAGTTTCCCACTCTCCAGGGCGTTCCGGTGACACTCTAACCAAGAGCAAGCGGGATGCCACCGTTCGAGCCGGAACATGCCAGGGCGCGAATCGTCCGCGTCGGGCTGAACGCCCCGGGGGCCCGATCCGACATCGCATATCACCCGTAGACTACTGAGTCGGCGGAGGATGCGCGACGCGCCATCGCTTCATTTCACGGATCTTCCGGAACGCAGGCTCCGAGCGAGCGACCCGCGTAGTCAGGCTCCGTCAACGGCCTGCGGCACCCTGCCATAGTGTCCGAAAAACAGGATCTGACCGAAATCCGGACTCCAGGGGCGATGGATGTTTTTGCCTTGCGGTGATTGATGGGACCGATGGGACCGATGGGACCGATGAGACAGATGGGCCCGATCGGTCGTGATCTCGCCCTCGCTACCGAGCCGCCGGACCGACCAGCGCGGCGGAGCGCGGCAGGGACTTAGCGAGGCTGATGTGGCCGGCCATGGTTTCGGCGGGCTCGCCGTTGATGAGGAGCCGCACCCGCTTGGCTTGAGGGAAATTCGCCGTGACGGTCTCGATCACCGAGTAGACGGCCATCAGCTCCTCATGGCTTCCGGTGTGCCATCCATCCATGAGCGTCGTTCCGCCGAGATCGACGATTACCGTGCCCTCGGGCAGAAGATAGGCGCCGCGCAGCACGGTGTCGGGCGGCAGCACGCGGACGGCATCCGGCGTGGCCGGTCCTTTCACGAGCTCGCGCAACACCACCGGCACGGCGCCCGCCGGGTTCTCGGGAAGCGGGACGTTGCGGCGCTCCGGTGCGAGCAGGAAGTCGGCCGACTCATAGTAGAGAACGACTTGGCGGAGGGCTACCTTGTTCTCGACGTTGAGGTTCGAGCTGAGTGGGCGCTCTTTCCGGCAGCCGGTCGCAATTGCCAGCAGAGCCAGCGCGGCAATGCCGCCGATGCATGTGGCGCGTGCCAACCGAGGGCCGACCCGAGGCCGCCCGCTTTGTCGCACGCGCGCCTTCATCATGTCCCCGAGCTCTTCGTTGATGCCGCCGGCGTAAGAGGTGCGAGGCGAGGCGGGGCTGGATGCGACGGCATCGTGGCCGGCGACGCGGAGGGGGCCGTGGCCTTGGGTCCTCCGAGCCCGCCGCCGCCCGTCCTCGCCGCGGACGCGGCGGCTGCCGGCTGTGCCGGCTGAATCACGCCGATGCGCATCTCGTAATCCGTCTTGTAGCGAGTGATGGCGTTCGTCAGCGACTCAACGACGGTGTTCTGAAACTTTTCATCCTGCAGCTTCGACTCTTCCTCGGGATTCGTGATGAACGCCACCTCGACCAGCGCCGCCGGCATCGTGGCACCGACCAGCACTTTGAACGGCGCCTGCTTCACGCCGCGGCTCAGCACTCCGGTCGCACGGTTCATCTCCTCCTGCACGGCCTGCGCGAACCGGCTCGACTCGTTGAGGTACTCCTGCTGCGCGAGGTCCCAAAGGATCAGCTTCAGATCGCTCGACGACGCCTGCTCTCCTGCCTGTCGGGCCGAGGCGTTCTCCGTCTCCGCCGCTTTGCGAGCCAATTCGTCCGAGGCATCCAACGAGAGGAAGTAGGTCTCCGAGCCGTGCGCGCCCTTCGCGCCCGCGGCGTTCATGTGCACAGAAAGGAACAGGTCCGCTTTGAACTGGTTCGCCACCGCGGTGCGCTGATCGAGCGAGATCTGCGAATCATCCGTACGTGTCAGCATCACGCGGACGCCGAGCCTCGCGGCGAGCACGGCGCTGAGCTTCTTGGCGACCGCAAGCGTCGCGTCCTTTTCCATCATTCCCGCGCGGCCCGTGGCGCCGACGTCCTTTCCGCCATGGCCGGGATCGATCACGATCGTTCGGATTCCCGGGAGCTCGACCGGCCGCGGCGCCGGGATCGGCTGTAGCGATCCGGGAGCCGGTGCGGCGCCTTTCTTCAGATCGAGCACGACACGAAACGGATTGTCGAGACGATAAGCGTCGCCGACCACATCGGGCCCGGTGAGCTGGATTCGCAGATCGTTCCCCTGGAACATGGCCCTCGCCACGTACGGATCGTCGTAGGTTTGCTCGGCGAAAGGCGAGCGGATCGGAGCCTTGAATCGAATGATGTACGCGCCCTGCTCCTTTGCGATCGTGAAGTCCGAGGGAGCGCTGAGCGTCACCACGATCTTGGAGATCCCCTGCACGTTCGCCACGGAGAGCTGGGCCGAGACGATGCTCTGCTGCGTCGAGCGGATCGCCAGCACGCGCGTCGCCGCATCCCAGGTCACGTCGAGGCCGGCCGCCGCCTTCAGAAAGCCCTGGAAGAACTGCCACGGCACGTATGGCTTGCCCTCGACGGTGATCGGCGCGACCGGCATCTCGATCAAGTCGTCGCGCACGACGCCGTACCGGCTGTCGGGACCAAACGCGGCGACGTTGTTGCCGAGGGTGATACGAAATCCGTTGGCATCGGGAGCGACCGTAGCGCCGAACGCCGCGAGCACTTCCTCGGCGGCGAAGAACGTCTGTCCCCCCTGATGAACGACGGCGACAACGCGGTCGCCACTCGCCGTTCGGAGCGTCGCTTGGTTGGGAGATTGTGCCAGCACCATCGAGGTGACAGCGAGAATGGCCAGAAAGACGATGGCAATCAGTCGCTTCATATCCGCCCGCCCGTGAATAAGAACTGGGCGATTATCGCATCCGAGGGCCGCTGGAGGGAAACGAGGTGGCATTCGTGATCGTGATCTCTGCGTCTCCGTGGTGAATCCTGCTCACGCGGAGACGCGGAGGCCGGAGAAAACTACGTTCGTGATGAAGATGTAGCGTCACCGCAACAACCAGCCTGTTCCTCCGTATCAACCGCTCAAAGCGGAGGTGATTCATGTTGAAGCGAGCTCTGTTGGGCCTCACGATCGCGGCGCTCTCGGTGACCGCGCAGGCCGGCACGTTCCACGAGACTGTCGACCGCACATTCGATGCGCGGCCGGGCATGGCGTTCTCGCTGACGAACGTGAACGGTCACATCACGATTCGCTCCTGGGATCAGCCGCGCATCCGAGTCCATGCCGAGAAGACCGCTGAGGCCTTCGACAACGACGCCGCGAAGAAGGGGCTGGCCGAGCTCAAGATCGAGATGGCGCAGACCGGCGACCGCCTCAACGTCGTCACCCACTGCCCGAGGAATAACACCTTCAACATCTTCGACTTTCTTAGCGGCCAGCAAGTGGGCCTTTCCGTTGCGTACGAGATCACCCTGCCTCGCCAGATCAACGTCAACGTCGACAACACGAACGGCGCCATCGAGCTCTCCGGCGTGTCGGGCAACCTGAAGTTGGAGACGACGAACGGCCGGATCACCGCCGATCCTGCCTCGGGGCGCCTGGAAGCTCATTCCACGAACGGCAGCATCCACGCACGCCTGCTCCGCGTCGACGGCGACCGCCCCCTCAACATCGAGACCACAAACGGCCGGATCGAGATCACCGTTCCTCCTGCGCTCCGTGCCACTCTCGACGCCCGCACCACGAACGGCTCCGTGCGTTCCGACCTCCCAGTCACCGTCGCTGCCCACAGCGGCGGCGGCAGAACCTCGCTTCAGGGAACGATCAACGGCGGCGGCCCGGAGCTGATCCTCCGGACGACCAACGGAAGCATCGCCATCAAGAGCGGGGCGTAAGGACAGGTCGCTTCATTGCGGCACCGGCGCCGTCTTCACGGGCGTGAAGGTGTTCTGCGGGCCGAAGTTCTTCGAGAGGTACTCGATGATGACTGGCTTGTCCGCGTCGCTGACCTCGGCGCCCCAGCGCATCATCTTCTCGACAGTCGCGGTCCACTGCTTGTCGGTGATGGTCTGCTGCAGGATCAGCTCCGAGGAATGACAGGCGCTGCACGCGGCCTCGGTCTGGGCCTTGCCGCGGCCCGCGGGAAGCGGAGGAAGCTCCGTGCCAAGAGCAGGGAGCGCGCTCTTCGCCTTCGCGGCCGCGCCGAGGGGTAGCGTGAAGAGAACCAGGACGATGCCGCAGATCGCGCGCTTCATGCCGTCACCTCCACCTCTACCGATTGCCACCCGTTGTGGAAGTACCCGCTCTGATTCCACACCGCTTCGCGCGGCTGCACGGCGCCGCGGCTGTCGGTGGCGCGGGCGAAGATGCGAGCCCGCCCGTTCGCCCGCGGTGTCCAGCGCGCCGACCACAGACGCCATGCGTACGGCGAGTGGCGAGGGTCGAGCTCTGCGGCAGTCCACGACGCACCGTCGTCATCGCTGATCTCGACCTTCGCGATGTCGGGTGCGCCGGAGAACGCGAATCCATGGATCCGCTCCGTTTTTCCGGAGTGCCCGCGTTTCGGCGCCAAAGTGATGTTCGACTTGACGAAGAGCTCCGTGACCGGCTTCATCTCCTCCGGCTTGAACGTCACGCCCGGCGCGCCGGGGCTCAACGGATAGCGATACGCCGTGTCCATGTAGAAGCCGGCCGCCGGAGCCGGTTGCGGGCTGAGCCGCACGATCCACTTCATCCAGTGATCGCCGGCCCAGCCCGGGACGACCATCCGCAGCGGTGCTCCGTGCGTGACCGTGAGCGGCACGCCGTTCATCTCCCACGCCAGGATGCAATCGTCGAGCGCCTTCTCGATCTCCACGCTGCGATTGAATGGCGGAACCTTCTTGGGCGGACCGTCGCTGCCGAAGAGATGGAGGTGCTTCGCCGTCGCCCGCAACCCGGCGCGATCGAGGACGTCCTTCACGCGCACTCCACGCCAGTGCGCGTTCCCGACTGCACCGTATTTCCATTGCACGCCGGGCACGCGCGGCGTGTGCAGCCCGCGCCCGTTGCCGGCGCATTGCAGGACGCACGTCGCCTCGGCGTGCGGCAGTTTCTTCAAGTCAGCGATCGACAGCGTCAGCGGATGATCGACCTCGCCGTCGATCGTCAACCGCCACGTCTTCGGGTCCGGCGTGTGCGGAACCCAGTGGCTCCGAACGAAGAAGAGCTCGTTCGGCGTCAGGTAGTCCGTCAACAGCTCCAGAGGCGTCTCGGCATCGGCGGGATACCCGCTCATCTGCAGCAGATGCCGCTTCGGTGTCGTGGTGGCGCTGAACAGAGCACCCGGCACCAGCGCCGCGAGCGCGGAAAGGCGGATGAAATTGCGGCGATCGAGGTGTGATGGCATGGTGGAATTCTAGCGCAGCATTCTCTACGCGTGAACCCCCGGCGCCTCGTGGCCCGTCGTCTCCACGTACTCGTTGTACGAACCGCCGTACAGGCGCGGTTGGGGGTCGATGCCACTCTCGCCGCCAAGCTCGAGGACGCGATTGGAGAGGCCGCGGAGGAAGGTGCGGTCGTGGGAGACGAAGAGCATTGTGCCTTCGAAGTCCTTGAGCGCTTCGACGAGCATCTCCTTGGTGGCCAAGTCGAGGTGGTTCGTGGGCTCGTCGAGCAGCAGGAAGTTCGGGGGCTCGAGGAGCATGCGGGCCAGGACCAGGCGGGATTTCTCGCCGCCGGAGAGCGATCGGATTCTCTTCTCGACGTCGTCGCCCGAGAACTGGAATGCACCGAGGAGATTGCGGAGCACGCCGACGCCTTCGAGCGGAAAGTCTTTCTGGATCTGCTCCCAAACGGTGAGGTTCGGGTCGAGAAGGTCGAGCGACTGTTGCGCGAAGTAGCCCACGCGCAGAGAGGCTCCCAGGCGGACGTTGCCGGAATCGGGCGCCAGCGCGCCGGCGACCATCTTCAGCAGCGTCGATTTGCCGGCGCCATTCTTGCCCATGACGCACCACCGCTCGCCTCGGCGGACGATGAAGTCGAAGCCGTCGTAGACCTGGCGCGAGCCGTACCGCTTCGTGACTCCCGCGAGCGTGACCACGTCGTCGCCGGAACGCGGCGGCGTACGGAAATCGAACCGCATCACTCTGCGGCGCTTCGGCGGCTCCACTTTCTCGATCTTCTCCAGCGCCTTCACGCGGCTCTGCACCTGCGCGGCCTTGGCGGCATGCGCGGAGAAGCGATCGATGAAGCGCTGCTCTTTCGCCAGCATTGCCTGCTGCCGGCCGTACGCAGCCTCGCGATTCGCCTCGCGGATCGCGCGCTCCCGCTCGTAGAAATCGTAATCGCCGGAGTAGGTGATGAGATCGCCGTCGTCGATCTCCACGATCTTCGTGACCACGCGGTTCATGAACTCGCGATCGTGCGAAGTCATGAGAAGCGAGCCGGGATAGTCGTGGAGAAAGCGCTCGAGCCAGAGGATGGACTCGATGTCGAGATGGTTGGTCGGTTCGTCCATGAGGAGCACGTCGGGGCGGCCGAGGAGCACTTTGGCCATCGCCACGCGCATCTTCCATCCGCCGGACAGCTCGCCGGAGTCGGCGTCGATCTGCTCGTCGGCGAAACCGAGGCCATGGAGCACCTCGCGGGCGCGGGCCTCGAGCTCGTATCCGCCGAGGTGTGAACAGTCCTCCTGCACCTCGCCAAAGCGCGCGAGGATCGAGTCGAGCTCGTGGGCGCGGTCAGGATCGCCCATGGCATGCTGGAGCGACTCCAGCTCGTGATGCAGATCGCCGAGGCGTCCGCTTCCGGCGATGGCCTCATCGAGCACCGAGCGGCCCGACATCTCCTCCACGTCCTGGCGGAAGTAGCCGATGGTGATTCTCTTAGGCACGGAGACGTCGCCATCGTCCGGATGCTCCTCACCGGCGATCATCCGGAAAAGCGTGGTCTTCCCCGCCCCGTTCGGGCCGACCAACCCCGCGCGCTCGCCGGGATTGAGCTGGAACGAGGCGTCGACAAAGATGAGCTGCTTGCCGTACTGCTTGGAAACGCGATTGAAACTGATCATGCCCGCGATGGAACGTGGGTGGGTGGTGGGGCATTTCTCGGGGAATTGAAAATTGAGAAATTGAAAATTGAAAAAGCGCGAAACGCGGGTTTCAATTTTTTCAATTTTCAATTCTCAATTTTCACCACCCGTTATGCCCGCAGCGCGTCCACCGGTTCGAGGCGCGAGGCGCTGAGCGAGGGGTAGGCGCCGGCGAAGAGACCGATGGAGACTGCGAAGCCGGTCGCCGTGGTGAGTCCGATCAGCGAGACCGGAAGGCCGGCCGGGAAGCTCGTCGCGATGGCCTTGACCAGCAGGACGCCGAGCGATCCTCCGACCGCGGCGCCGACGACCGAGAGGGTCACCGATTCGATCAGGAACTGGACGAAGATCTCGGCGTTGGTCGCGCCCATGGCCTTTCGGAGTCCGATCTCGAAAAGGCGCTCGGAGATCGAGATCTTCAAGACCGAGAAGATGCCGACGCCGCCGATGAGCAGCGAGATTCCGGCGATCGAGAAGAAGACGATCTTCCAGTTCTGGAGCAGGACAACGACCTTTCCGCGCTCTTTCAGGATTTCCTTGCCGATATTGTTGACGCCGACGTCATGAATGCCGTGGTGAGCACTGGCCATCAACCTCGAAGCCTCGTCTTCGGCTTCGACCGCCTTTTCCGAATCGATCGCCTTGGCCATCACATACGACACGGCGTTCCTCTCACCCACCATGTTCGCGTAGACGGAGAAGGGGATGTAGATGCCGCGGGTCTCCTTGCGCATGTCGTCGTCGTTGACGAACTGGGTGTTGAACTCCGTGCCGACACCGATGACGGTGAAGCGCCTGCCGCCAAGGCTGAT
The DNA here is from genome assembly GCA_035632455.1 of Thermoanaerobaculia bacterium. Taxonomy (GTDB): domain Bacteria; phylum Acidobacteriota; class Thermoanaerobaculia; order Gp7-AA8; family Gp7-AA8; genus DASQGS01. The sequence continues at coordinate 14,327 of DASQGS010000415.1, forward strand.
GAGCTGGCCGAGGGCCTTGTCGCCGCCGAAGAGTTGCTGCTTGAGCTTGAATCCGACGACGCAGACGGGCACGACGCCATCGATGTCGTGATCGCTCAGCCAGCGGCCCTCGCCGACTCTCCGGTTCTTGATCTGCGCAAACTCCGCGGTGACGCCGTACACCGGAACGCGGCGCGTCACCGTTCCCGCCACGACCACCGATTGGGTCTCGCCAACCGGAGAGACGGCGCCAATCAGGCTGTTGTCGGCGAAGTACGGCACGTCCTCGGCGCGGAGCCCCTTCGAGAAATGTGCCTTTGCGCGCTCCGTGCGATCGGTCGGCGGCTTTGGCGACAGGATCAGCACGCCGTCGTACCCGAGATCCTCGAAGCCCTGCCACACCGCGGCCTTCACTCCTTCCATCACCGAAAGGACGACCACGAGCGCGGTCGTGCCGAGGATCACGCCGATCAGCGTGAAGAAGGAGCGGAGAGGATGGGCCCTGACCTCCTCGAGACTGGTGCGGACCGATTCGCCGATTTGCATGACAGCGCTCCTACTCGGATCTCAGGGCTTCGATCGGGTTGAGTCGCGACGCCCGGATGGCCGGGTAGATTCCGAAGATCAGGCCTGTGCCGGCCGCGAACACGAGGGCGTAGGCGACCGTCGACGGCGTGACCCGCGCGGGATTCCCGATCAGCTTCACGATGCCGTCGGTAAAGAGACTGCCGATGAAGATGCCGAGGAATCCGCCGAAAAGCGAGACCAGGATCGACTCCGCGAGGAACTGCGCGAAGATCTGGGCGCCGGACGCTCCGACGGCCTTGCGCGTGCCAACCTCGCGGACGCGCTCGTTGAACGAGGCGAGCTGGATGTTCATGACCACGATGCCGCCGACGATCAGCGAGATGATTCCGCAGATCATGAAGGTGACGTCGTACATCTTGTTGTTCTGCTCGTTGCGGCGGAGGTTGGCAACGCGGGAGAAGACCTCGAAATCCTTCGTCCCGTGCTCACGGGCGAGGATCTGCTTGATCTCGTCGACGGCCTGATCGGCGCGCTGGATGTCCCGCATCCGGGCGTGCATGAAGATGATCTTGCCCCGCCCCAGCGGCTCGCCCTTGCGCGTGACGAACGTCGTGATCGGAATATAGATCTGCCGGTTCATCCAGCGCAGCACGTTTCGCGGCTGGCGTTTGTCGAAGCTGAAGTACTTTTCCTCCATCACGCCGACGACGCGGTAGCCTGTGCCGTTCATGGTCAGGGTCTTGCCGATCGGGTCTTCAGAGCCGAAGAATTCCGTCACGCGCTCCGAGCCGAGGACCACCACCCGTGCCGCGGCCGCGAGATCGCCGTCGGTGATGAAGCGCCCCTTGTCGGCGTGGAAGTCGTTCATCGGCGAGTACGCCGGCGTGATCCCCATGACGTCGCGCGAGTTTTCGTAAACGCGGTAGCGGATCTGCATCCGCTCGTTGGCGACGGGGGAGACGAGATCGATCTCTTTCGCGTTGCGGCGAAGCGCGAGGGCGTCGCTGTAGGTGAGGCCCTTCGAGGCCAGCGCTTTGGCGTCGAGCGTCACCTTGCCGGTCGCCCTGTCGTTGACCCAGATCTTCTGGATGCCGCCGCTGATCCGGTAGAACTCCATCGACGCTTCCTTGCCGGCGACCGACAGCGAGAACGTGGCCACGATCGAGCCGGCGCCGAGGATGATCCCGACGAGCTGGAGCATCGTCCGCCCGAAGTGGTCCTTGATGTCGCGGATGCCGTCGAGGATCGACTCGATGATGATCATGGTTCGTCGTCCCTATTCAATCAGGCCGTCCACGATACGAATTCGTCGCTGGGTACGGGCGGCGATGCCGGGGTCGTGGGTAACCAGGACGATGGTCTCGTTCCTGGAGGAGAGCTCTTCGAAGATCTCGATGATCTCGCCACCGGTCTTGGTATCGAGGTTGCCGGTGGGCTCGTCCGCGAGGATGAGCGAGGGCTCGTTGACCAGGGCGCGGGCGATGGCCACGCGTTGGCGCTGGCCGCCAGAGAGCTCGTTGGGGCGGCTCTTCGAGCGCTTGCCGAGGCCGACCAGATCGAGCGCCGCATGCGCGCGCTCGCGGCGCTCGCCGCGGCCGAGCCCGGCGTAGAGCAGCGGCAGCTCGACGTTCTTGAGGATCGTGGCCCGCGGCAGGAGGTTGAAGGTCTGGAAGACGAAGCCGATCTTGCGATTGCGGATCCCGGCGAGCGAGCGCCCGCTGAGCGCCGCGACGTCTTCGCCGTCGAGCCAGTATTTCCCATCGGTCGGCGAGTCAAGGCATCCGAGGATGTGCATGAGAGTCGATTTTCCGGAGCCGGAGGGACCGATGATCGAGACGAACTCTCCGCGCCCGATGGCCACGTCGACGCCTCGGAGAGCCTCGACTGCGTTCTCGCCGGAGTCGTAGATCTTCCGGACCTTTTCGAGCTGGATGAGTACGCGCTGGCCAGCGCTCGCCGGCACCACGCTGCCCTTCGCCTCGGTCTCGGCTTCGTACTCCATGATTGCGCTCATTTGTTTGTCCTAGTCGTCGTTGTCGTCCTTCTTCTTGTCCCGCGGCAGCGTCGGATCCTCGAGCGCGATCTCCTCGCCCGCCTTCAGCCCGCTGACGATCTCGACTTTCGAGTTGTCCGAGAGCCCGGTCACGACCACGCGTTTGTCGAAGAACTTCTTCCAGGCGTCCTTGTCTTTCTGCGCTCCTGGCTTGGCTTTGGCCTGCTCGGCGGCCTTCGGATCGACCGGCTTGCGCACGAACACGATGTCGCCGTCGTCGCGCTGGAACACGCCTTCGACCGGAACCGTGAGCACGTGATCCTTCCGCTCGCCGGTCACTTCGATGTTCGCGGTCATGCCGGACCGCAGCTCGCGTCCCTGGGCGTCGAGGCGGACCTCGACGTCGAACACGCGGACCTTGTCGTCGAGGCGAACGGCCGGCGCGATCCGCTCGATCCGACCCTTGAACGCCACCTTCGGGTAAGCGTCGAGCGTGACTTTGACGGGCATAGTGACGTGGATCTTGCCGATATCGACTTCGTTCACGCCGGCCTTGACGATCATCTTGGAGACGTCGGCGACGGTGAACAACACGGTCCCGGCGTTGAACGACGACACGCCAGACGTGACGCTCTCGCCGATCTCGACATTCTTGGTCAGCACCACGCCGTCCATCGGCGCCACGACGTCCGAGCCCTGGAAGCTCGTCGCCGACTGGCTGATGGGGATGCCGTTTCGCTCGACGATGGCGTACTTCTCGCGAGCCTTCTCGTACTCCTGCTTGGCCTGGAGGTAAGCCGTCTCGGTGTCGCGGTGCTGCTTGCTGGCCAGAAGGCCCTGCAGAAAGAGGGAGTGATCGGCTTCGAAGTTCTTCTTGGCCTCGGTGAACTGGATCTCGGTGGCGGCCAGCGAGTTCTTCGTATCGGCGAGAGACTGGGCCTGGTTCAGGTCAGGCTCGACGCGCGCGAGCACCTCGCCGCGATGCACCTGATCGCCGTCGCGGTGGAAGATCTCCACGACCTTTCCGGACACGGCGGACTTGACGTCGACCTTGACCTCAGGCTGCACGTTGCCGACTTCCGTGACTTTCACCTGAACGTCGGCGACTTCCGACTTCCCGGTCTTGACCGGAGCCTTCGGATCTTCCTTCTTTCCGTTGGCCTTCATCGCCACGAACAGAACGACCACCGCGATCGCGAGAACGATGACGGAAATAAGAACGGTTCGATTTCGTCTGGCACTCATGCGTGCACCTCACCTGTTGATGCCCGGTTATTCGCACCGAACACGAAATGGTTTCAAAAGAGGAAAAAAGTGTTGCAGGTGGGAGGAGGATTTCGTTGCCGTTGCCGCTGTTGCAAACTCCGTCGCCGTAGCCGCGCTTTCACCACCGGCGGGTTTCGCGGCCTTTTACCCTGCGGTGGAGCAGGATCAAGGGTTGTCGCATGCGCGATTGGTGAGTCGTCGCCCATGCACGAGCAAGCGCCTCCGTTGCATAAAGGATCTCGTCCTTTGTGGTGTGACGTCCCACCGTCAGTCTGATCGACCTGATTGCGTCGTCGGGGGCGATCCCCATCGTCGTCAGCACACGAGACGTTAGATCTTCGCCGGCGTGACACGCCGAGCCCGCTGATGCCGCGATCTCCGGCACGGCCTGAAGAAGCGAGCGCGCGGATGTGCCTGGAACTTGCACGTTGAGCGTGTTTGGCAGCCGGAGGTCGGGATGTCCATTGAGGACGAGGCCCGGAATACGAGCACGAAGGCCTTTCCAAAGCGCAACGCGGAGATCTTGCAGGCGCACGGCAGCCAATTCGAGATCGGACGCAACGCGCTCCAGGGCGGCTCCGAGACCGACGATGGCGGCGACGTTCTCGGTACCAGGTCGCAGTCCCCGTTCGTGTCCCGCTCCCACCGTAAGTGTGAAAAGACGAGTACCGCGCCTGACGTGGAGAGCGCCAACGCCCTTCGGCGCATTGACCTTGTGCCCTGCGAGCGAGAGAAGGTCGACTCCAAGCTCGCGCACGTTCACCGGCACCTTCCCGATCGATTGCGCTGCATCGGTGTGAATGACGGCACCGTTCGTCTTCGCCAACTCCGCAATCTCTGCGACTGGCTGCAGGACGCCCGTCTCACTGTTCGAGTGCATCACGGTGACCAGTGCGGTGTCGGCGGAGAGTGCGGCCCGCACGTCATCGATCCGTGTAACGCCGTTTGAGTCCACACTCGCGCATGTGACGCGCCATCCGTGCCGTTCGAGCCAGGCGCACGGTTCCGCTGTTCCAGGGTGTTCGATCATGGTCGTTACAACCTGGCGCCGCGGACCGGCTGCCTCGGCTACCCAGGTGGAAGACGGCCGGAACGTTCGTATAGAATTAACCCTATGCGAAAACTGATCTACTTCGCCCTGCTTGCCGTCGTGAGTTTTGGTTGCGAGCCGCAAATCGTGTATTTCAACGTGCAGCCGCCCACGGTGGCGGGCGGCAGCAGCGTGACGCTCAACTGGAAGATCTCGGTCGGCGATGGCGAGATCTCGGCCGATCAGCCGGTGGTGCCGTCCCTGAATCCGCCGCAGAAGGTGAACAACCAAGGGTCGAGGCAGGAGACAGTCTGCAAGACGACCACCTTCAAACTGTCGTTGCCTTACGGCGGAGAAAAGACCGCGACGGTGACCGTGAACCAGCCTTGTACATGCGCCACTCAGTTCCTCACTTTCACCGGCACGTGCTTCTCGGCGAATCAGGCGCCGACGTACGACCACCAGATGGTGAGCGCCAACGTCGCGCCCGGCAATCTGAAGGACCTCCAGAACGACGCCGATTTCCCGATCCATGTCTTTCACGCCAACACAGACATCCCGATGAATGCCGGCGATGGGGTGATCGGCGCGCTGCCCGTGGTTCCCGCTGCCGGTGACTACACGATCATTGTGCCGGGACAGGTGGGGATGAAAGTGTGCGCTGACGCCAGCGGCCCGGTGGGGGGAGGACAGGCGCCGGCGCCAACGGTGCACCTGACGGTGATACCGGTGTGCCCGTGAGGTAGGGGCACCGAGTTCCTGTCATGAGACTTGCAGCTCAAGGATTGCCATGAATGCGATCGAACTGATCGGTGACATTTGACGATGATCACCGGCTACACGCGGACGTCCCCAAGGAAGTCCCTGCTGGCCAGGTCCGCCGGATCGTTTTGCTGCCCGGAAAGGACGAGGCCGGTGGACTGTGGGAACGCGGGATTGCGGCCGAATGGTCACCGGAATTGCAAGACGCCCGCGAGGACATCTACACGCTCGACGATGGTCAGCCCGTGAATGCTTCCAGGTGAGATCTACTTAGCCAAGGACAATCTACGACGAGCGCTGCACCGTCTTCACCTCGGCAAACAGATACCGCTCGAACCATCTCGGGAGCGCGCGCACCCACTCCCGCCGGCCTTGGACGAGCATTCCTTCCGCACGCGCGTCGGTGAGCGAAATATCGCCGCGCCACCACGCGGTCAGCGTTCGGAGCGATGCGCTGATCCTCAGTTCCTCGGGGAAGCCTGGATTCGTGGAACAGAGCGACACTTCGCTCCGGCGGAGCAGGAGGAAGCGCACGCCGGCAAGCCCGCGCAAGTCTGAGAGCTCGATGCGCGCGACGACTGGCGTGGGCGGGAGCTCCTCCGTGCGCACGCGGCGCCGCATGTCCCACAGAAGCGCGTCCGCGTCGAGCTGCTCGCGCGGGAGCGTGCGCGGGAGCCATCGCTGTCCCCATGTGCCGAGCTCGCGCACGGTGCCGGCCAGCTCACGCCCCTCGTTCGTCAGCTCATAAGCCGGCCCGTTCGGCGCGGTACTGCGCACGATCACTCCTGAATCGGCGAGCGCCCGCAGGCGCGCAGAGAGCATGGTTCTTGAGATGCGGGGGATCCCGCGGCGGATGTCGTTGAAGCGGCTGCTCCCGCAGAGGAGCTCCCGCACGATCAGAAGCGTCCAACGCTCGCCGAGGAGATCCAGCGCACGGGCAAAGGAGCAGAACTGGCCGTAGCTCGTCATCGCTCAACTGTACTGCATTCGCGGACTCAGCAAGGTACGGATTCCGTACCACGCTCCGCCGGCCTTGCGGCGTATCCTGCCGGCTCCTGGAGGATCGGCATGAACAACGACCGAGGGCACGAAGCGAAGCCGGGCATCAGCAGCAGCGTCCTGGAGGCTATTGGGAACACAGCGCTGGTGGAGCTGCGTCGCGTGGTACCTCCAGGTTGTGCAAAGGTCTTCGTGAAGATCGAAGGCGAGAACCCCACCGGCAGTATGAAAGATCGCATGGCCCAGGCCATGATTGCGAGGGCTGAAGCCGATGGCAGACTAAAGCCCGGAGACACTATTGTTGAGTACACGGGCGGCAGCACCGGCGCATCGCTGGCGCTGGTATGTGCCGCAAAGGGGTACCGTCTTCGCATCGTCACATCCAATGCGTTCAGTGAAAACAAGCTGACCCAGATGGCGGCATTCGGCGCGGAGCTGACACTCGTACAAGCCGAGGGCGGACTGATTACACGAAAACTCATCATGGAGATGATTGAAGCCGCCAAGGAGATCAGCCGGCAACCCAGCACTTACTGGACTGACCAGCTCAATAATGCCGACAGCATTACAGGCTACTATTCAATGGGTCAAGAGATTTGGAATCAAACGGGCGGGAAGATCGATGCATTCGTCCAGTCCATAGGCACGTCGGCCTCCTTGCGAGGTGTGGCAACCGTGTTGAAGCGTTCCAATCCGGCCGTTGAGATCATCGCCGTTGAGCCAGGCGAATCGCCGGTATTGTCCGGCGGTCAACCCGGTGCCCACAAGATCGAAGGGATTGGAATCGGCTATGCCCCGCCGTTGTGGGATTCAAGTCTGGTGAATCAGATCATTCCGGTTCCCACAGCGGATGCAGAGGCCATGGCCAGGCGTCTGGCTCGGGAGGAAGGGCTTTTTGCGGGAACGTCGTCGGGGGCGAATGTCATCGGGGCAATTCGAGTGGGGGAGCGATTGGGGCCGGATGCGAGGGTCGCGACCCTGTTGGTCGATTCCGGTCTGAAGTACCTTGGCACCGACGTGTACAGACGGAGAGAGGGAGTCTGAACAACGGATCACC
>DASQGS010000416.1:0-11405 GCA_035632455.1 Thermoanaerobaculia bacterium
TTGCCAGCGCCTCGAGGGAACGTCTGGCGCTGACGAAGTCGACCGCGATGTCATCCCCATCGACACCGCCACCGTCGCTCTCAAGATGCGCTTCGATCTTGTAGGAGTGACCGTGCAGCGGCTCCGAGATGCCGCGGTACTCGCGCAAGAAGTGCGCGGCTTCGAAGCGCGCTTCGACCCGCACCGTGAACCTATCGGCCATGGTCCCTCGGAAAGATGTGCTCGATGATGGACTCGCTCGCGCCGAGATCCCGCAGCTCCGCGGGCGTCGACCGCGACCGCAACAGGTCGACGGCTCGGCGGTCGTCCCAGCAGGCGGTGGGGTCGTTCGCTTCAGCCAAGTCGATCAGAGCGCGAAGAGTTGAACGGCGATCGTCTTGCGTCTCGGGTTGCATGCGCTTGTCAACCGTAGCACGGGCCGGGCGATTTCGCAGTCGAAGAGATCAGACCGATCGGACGGATCGGTCTGATCGCCGGGTGCGGCCTGTGCCTCTCTCCGCTCGTGTACAATGCGCGCCGATTCGCGATGCCTCTGCCGAAAAGTGTCGTCTGCACAGCTTGCCGGAAAACCTATCCCGAGGGATGGAAGCGCTGTCCGTACTGCGGGCATGACGAGCTGCGAAGCAAACTCGATTCGCAGTCACGCAAGTTCATGCAGCGAAAGGTGCAGGAGTTCGAGCAGCGCGTAGGGCTCAATCGAAGGGACGAGCGCCGCCAGCAGCCGCAAGGCCGCGCACAACGTCCTGCGGAGCCGCAGCAGCAGTCGCTCCAAGGGCGCGGCGGGCGCAATCGCCGCCGTGACCGAATGCGAGAGCAACGCAATGCACGCGAGCCTCGCGATCCGCGCCTCCAGCAGCAGCCGCGAGGCAGCGGACCGTCCGTCCGACCCGCGCCACCAGGAACGGACGCTCCCGTTGCCGCCGGCCCACCCGGCGAGCGCCTGGGACGATCGCGGCGCCGGCGTCGCGGTCGCGGAGGCAATCGCCCTGAAGGCTCCCAGCCGCAACACTCAGCGCCGATCGCTCATGGTCAGGGCGAAGCTGCGCGGCACGATCGCCGCGAGCCCGCGCTCAGGGACGACGGCCACAACCACCGCCCTTCCACCTCGACCGCTGCCGCTCCACAGGCCGGTGGCCCGGCAGCTCCATCCGACGGAGCCTCGCAGTCGCGCAAACGCCGACGGTTTCGTCGCCGGCGGCGCCCAGGAGGCGGTCCCGAGGGTGGTCCGAAGCCGCCGGAATGATCGAGCGGTCCGGGCGCTGAGGCCGGCGTCTGGCGAATCGCGTCGCGGGCATCAACGTTCACGGGCAAATCGGAAGTCGAACCGCGGAATCCCCGCCCACGTCGCGGCGTTGTGCCCGTTCAATGCCGCCCCGCCAGGGACGGCGCGGGCGGCTATGTTTCGGACACGAGGCGAGAACCTCCATTCGATCTACATCCTGCTGTTCCTGACCATCGCGTTCTTCTTTCTCGAGGTTCAGGATCCGCCGCGCTTCATCGCACTTTTCAAATTCGATCCCGCCGCGGTCATGTCCGGCCAACTCTGGCGGCTGTTCACCTATCAGTTCGTTCAGAGTGGCTCCGGGATGTTCCACATTCCAGCCGCTTTCGCGCTTTTCCTGAATCTCTTCATGCTCTACTTCCTCGGCGCTCCGGTCGAAGAGGAATGGGGCACGCGGCACTTCGTGACGTTCTACGCCCTGTCGCTCGTCGGGACCGCGCTCGCGGCGTGGCTCCTGGTCATCCCGCTGATCGGTACTTTTTTCGTCAGTTACGCACTTCTGTTTGTGTTCGCGACTCTCTATCCGGATGTCGTGCTCTATCTGATCGTGATCCCGATCCGGGTCCGCTGGCTCGCCTATTTCGCCCTCGGCCTGCTGATCGTTGGAGCGCTCGCCGGCGGCGTTGGGAACATCGCGGTGCTTGCCGGCTGCACGATGAGCTACGCCTATTTTCTTCTCCAGCGCGGAATCCCGAGGATCACAAGCCCGCGGTCAACAACGCCTCCCCCGATCCGAGACACCTCGAACGGGCAGGCGGTGGCGCGGAACCGCATCCGTTTCGTGGCCATCAAAAACGCGCTCACGTCGCGCAACGACCGCGAGATTGACCGGCTCATCGGCGAGTCCGAGCGCGAGATCGTACCCGGCGTGAACGTCTGCCCTCCGATCGACTACAAGCCGGAAGGAGCTGACGGCTACTGCCTCCGCTGCGAAGGCTTCGCTGAGTGCTCCGCGCGCCACCTCCGACTCAACAGGACCAAAGCAGCAGTCGAGCCGGTCCCGACGATCACAGAGACGTGAAGGTTCCGCCTCCTATCTAACCGGCACGTTCTCCAATCCCACGAATCGCACCAACTGCCCATCCGCGAGGCGATGCTTCGCCGCCACTCCTGCCGCGACCTCGAGGACGTAGCGCGCCGTGGCGTTGGGCGGATAGCTCGGGCAGGGATCGGCCTTGCAGGGAGGGACGTCGTGAGCAACGTGGACGATCCTCTTCTGGTCGTCGATCCAGATCATGTCGAGATGAATCAGCGTGTTCTTCATCCAGAACGGGTAGTCGCCCGATTGCGGGAAGAGGAAGATCATGCCGGTCTGGTCGGGGAGGCGATCGCGGTACATCAGGCCCTGCGTTCTCGTGGCGTCGTCCGAAGCGACCTCGACGCGGATCGTGGCACCGTCGGCCAGGATGACCCGTGGTCCTTCTTGAGGTGTTGCCTGCGGGGCCGGCGCGGGCCGTGCGGCCGGCTGCCGGGCGTCGCAGCTTCCGATCGCCAACAGCAGTGAGACGCCGAGGCAGAGCGCGTCACTTCTCATGTTCCAGCTCCAGCATCTCTTCCTGCTTGTCGCGGGGGATCAAGTCATATTTTTTCGCATAGTAGCGAAAGGAGCGGAACGACATCCGGAGCAGCTCCGCGGCCTGAGTCTGCACGCCGCCGGCGCGTTCGAGGGCTCGAAGCATGAAGATCTTGCAGATGGACTCGAGGTGATCCTGGAGCGAGATTCCCTCGGGCGGGAGATCGAGGCTCATCTCCGGCACCGTGCAGCCGATCAGGACCGGCTCCGGCAGCGACTTCGTGGTCAGCACGTCGCTCGTCTCGAGAGCGATCATCCGCTCGATCACGTTCTCCAGCTCCCGCACATTGCCGGGCCAGGGGTACTTTTCGAGCGCGCGCATGGCGTCGGCGGAGATCCTCTTTTGCGGCACGCCGATGCTGTTGCTGAACTTGGAGATGAAATGGTCGGTGAGCAGAGGGATGTCTTCCTTCCGCTGACGCAGCGCCGGGAGCGCGATGGGAATCACGTTGATTCTGTAGAACAGGTCCTCCCGGAACGTGCCCTTCTGGATCGACTCGTTCAAGTCGCGGTTCGTCGCAGCCAGAACGCGCACATCGATCGGCGTTTCGATGTTCGACCCCACCTTGCGGACGAGCCGCTCCTGCAGGACGCGAAGCAGCTTGATCTGCATGGCCGTCGAGGTCTCGCCAATCTCATCCAGGAAGATCGTGCCTCGCTCGGCTTCATGGAACAGCCCCCGCTTCTCGCGGATCGCGCCAGTGAAGGAGCCGCGCTCGTGGCCGAAGAGCTCCGACTCGAGCAACGTCTCCGGCAACGCGCCGCAGTTGATCGAGACGAACTTTCCGCGGCGGCCGGAGTTGTAGTGAATGGCCCGGGCGATCAGCTCTTTGCCGGTGCCCGACTCGCCGGAGATGAGGACGGTCGAGGTCGTCTTCGCGATCCGCTGGATGATGGAGAACGTCTCCTGCATCTTCGAGCTCTTGCCGATGATGTTCGCGAACGTGAACCGTTCTTCGAGGGCGTTGCGGAGGTGGAGGTTCTCGTCTTCAAGCTGTTTTCGCTCGACGGCGTTGTGAACGATGATCTTCAGCTCATCGATGTCGAACGGCTTGGCGATGTAGTCGAACGCTCCGGCCTTGAGCGCTTCGACGGCCGACTTCGTCGAGGTGTAGGCGGTGATCATGATGAAGGCGATCGACGGGTTCTGGGCCTTGACCTCTTTGATCAGATCGATTCCGGAGCCGTCCGGGACCATGAGGTCGCAGAGCACGAGGTCGGGTTCGCGTTTTTGCACGATCCCGCGCGCCTCGGCCAGCGAGGCCGCAGCCTCGACGGACCATCCGTCTTCCTCGAACACGATGGTGAGAAAGTCGCGAAGCGAGGCTTCGTCATCGACGATGAGCAGATTCACCGGGTTCCTCGGGGCGGCATTATACGTGGCCGCGATGGCTACGATTCCGAGCGCCGGTCAGATAACCCCTGCGATTACTTTATGCGCAGAGCTTGCCGCGTCGCGCCTCGGTTCGAGCGCAAGCACTGCGAAGAGATCCCGGAGCCGGCGCTGATCCAGAAACTCGCGGCTCATCTCGCTGATGATGAGCTCGATGCCCGCACGATGGCGGCGCGCAAGCGCGAAGGCCGTCTCTTCGTCCAACAGGCCGCTGCTGCGAGCGAGTGCGAGCAGACGCGGTTGCGGCGCATCCGCGGGCACGTGAGCCGGAAGGGCGGCACGCGAGGCCAGACGTGCCTCGAACTCATCGGCACAGGCGTCGAGGTCCTTCGCTTCATCGAGGCCGATGACATCGTGAACGTTCTCCGATCGATCGGTCGCGGCGAGAATCTCGGCGGCACTCTCGATCAACCGATCGCCGTCGCGAGCCACAAGCGCGATGCGACCGTCGCTCGATTCGAGCAGCGCGATTGCGTGCTCAAGTCCGAGCTCCGCGTGAAGCGCACGGCCGAGAACGGGTGTGTGAGCATGAGCCGCCTCCTGAGCCTCGGCCTTCAGAACACGGCGCCTGGTGCGATTCTTTGCCGCGACAGTTCCGACCACCCCGCTCCGATCGCCCGTCCGATCGGGGAGAAAGTAGATCGCCCTCACGGAGCTCCGGCGCTGACCGATGCGATGGGCGCGGCCGTTGCGTTGATCGAGCTTCACGGGGTTCCACGGGACGTCGTAGTGCACGACCACGCCCGCCTGCTGCAGATTGAGGCCCTCCGACGAGAGGTCAGTCGAGATGAGAACATCGATGCGCCCGTTTCGAAAGGCATCAAGCACGGCGGCGGCATTCGGCTTCTGCGCTCGCGGCATGGCGCTGCGACGCGAGGTCACGAGACCGCAGCGGCGGATCGCGCCGAGAGCCGCGAAGAGATCGCGAGCCGTGGCCGCGGCGCCGGTGAAAATGAGAATCGGCTCGATCGTTTCCGTGCACAGCTTCACGATCTGTGCGCGCTTCGCGCCGGCCGATCCGGCGACGGCATCGTGCAGCGATCGCAGCTTGCCGATCTCTTCGCGGATCTCGCCTGCCGATTCCGCACCTCCGGCCGGGAGCGGCCAGAAATCCCAGAAGAGCACCTGCTGCGCGTCCCGCGACTCCTCACCACGGCCGAATGCATCGCGCCAATCGCGTTTTGTGAGCATGCGCCCGCTGGCGGCCGCATCCAGCGCACGATCGTAGAATCGGATCTGCCGTTCGATCGACTCCCGCAGCGCGGCTTCGCTCGACTCGAGCCTGCGCCAGAGGAATCGCCTGAGAAGATCGTCGTGTGCGCCACCGCCGATGAGCGGGAAACGCAGCGAGGCGATCATCCGATCGACGCTGCTGCCAACCGGCGGAAGGGCATGCCTGACGACGATGCGCTCGAGGTCGCCGAAGCGGAGCGCGGCCGGGAGAACGGTGCGGTCCCGGCGGATGACGAGCTCGGCGACGACGGTGCGCAGCGCGGCCAAATCGCGCTCGCGAAACGCGCGATCGAGCGAGAGAGCGCCGCGGCTCGACAGCGCGTCGTCCGCCGCGATGAGCGTTACGAGCGCGTAGAGATCGTCGACGGAGTTGCAAACCGGCGTTGCCGTGACGAGCAGCAGCCTCGCTCCGGCGGAGCGACGCGCCAGTGCCATCCAGCGCCGCGTCGCCGGGTTGCGGAAGCGATGCGCTTCATCCACGACGAGGAGGCGGTGATCGCCGCCGGCTGCGATGCGCGGATCGCGAGCCAGGGAATCGTGCGTGAGGATCCGCGCCTCGACGGCGAACAGAGCGAGCGTTTCGCGCCATTGCGCGACGAGGGCCAGCGGCACGATCAGCTCGACATCGAAGCCACGCCGGGCTTGCACCTGGGCGACGGCTGCGGCGACGTACGACTTGCCGAGGCCGACATCGTCCGCGAGGATCGCACCGCCGCGTCGCTCGAGCAGGTCGAGGACCCGGCCCGCTGCTTCCTTCTGATGTCCGGCCAGCCGCGGATGCAGCCACGGCCGAGGAACCGTGTGCGCGGCCATCGCTTCCACAAACGCGGCAATCGTGGCGCTCTCGTGGCGCGCCTTGGGGTCGCGGACGGCGCTCGCTCTCGCGCTCATGGCCGCTCGAGCCCGAGCCGGCGCGCGACCCACAGGCGCAGCCGCTCCAGCTCCTCGGTTGTGATGCCGTAAAGCGAGGCCACGAGGTAGTCGATCTCGCCGCCGGTCTCGGAGCCCTGATGTGCGCGGCGCGCGAGCCGGACGAGCCGCTCCCACTCCGAGCCGCTGCGGTCGATCTCCGGAATCGGCACGCCTCCGACGGTGCGGCCGAAGTAGCGGAAGTGAAAGTCCTTCGCTCGCTCGGCGGTGCACAAGGCGAGCGCGCCGGCGACTGTGGAGTTCAGCAGCGCCGCGATTCCGTAAGCCTCGTCGAGCGAGGTGGCGTCGAGCAGATAGAGCGTCTGGTTCGGTACGAGCGTGAACGCGTGCCGGTCGACGTGAACGCTGTCGGGCAGTACAACTGCGCAAACGCCGCGCGAGAGATCCTTCCAGGCGACCTTGATTCCGGCGTGCTCCGGTCGCACGAACTCCAGGCGAAGCGAAGCCGTGGTTACTCCGCGGATCATGGCCAGTTGCTCGAGCCATGGCAGCGGCGTGCGCCAACCATCGACTGGCGGCCAGAGCATCCAGTGTGAATCGGTGACCCGCCAGCGCCGCACGTCGCGTCCGCGGACGCAACGGCAGACGGCTTCGAGCGGGATGCCGATGCCTTCCACCGTGGTGAGCAATCCTTTCGCGATCCTGCCGCCATCGAGAAAGAAGCTCCGATTGTCGCCGGTCTTGATTCCCATGATCGGGCGCCGGCCGAGAACATCCTCGAGTGGCGCGAAGCGTTCGCGAACGCGCGCCAGAACCTTCCCCACCTCTGGCGGGAGAATCGACCACTCGTTCCGCGAGCAGCCGGCCGCGAGAGAATCCTGTTCGATGGCGAACGATTTACCGCCCGCCGAGACCGCGACGCACCCTTCCGATCGCGTGCCCTTGGTCACCGTGAAGCCGAGCGGAAACGTGTCGGCCTCGAACCAACGCGGGCCTGCGGCGTCGTCGCTCCAGTCGTCGAGCGCCACCACGCTGAGTTGCGAGGCTGCCATTCGGCGAAGCGGAGCGGCGTAGCCGGCATTCAGAATCTTCGACGGCAGGAGCATTGACAGAACCGCGTCGGCCGTCGTAAGCGAGAGCGCGCGCTCGAAGAACGCCACCGAGACATCGGGCTGATGGAACGCCGATCCCGCGCCGCGGGCGCCATCGCCGCGGAACAGCCGGTACCGATCGCTGAACATCCGGCGGGCCTGCGGCTCGATCCGGCTATTGCGAATCCACGGCGGATTGCCGACGACGATGTCGAAACCACCCCCGGCGAGCACATGCGCGAAGTGCACATCGAACGAAAAGAAATCGAGCTCGCCCTTTTGAATCCGCTCCAGCGCGCGCCGTGACTCATGGATTCGGGTGGTCAGCTCGTCGGGTCTGGCGACGTCGGCGAGCTGCATGCGGCCGAAGAGGTCCTGGACCGGCATGGCCGAGGCGCGGAGCTCGCGCTCGTCGGACTCGAGCGAACGCGTGAGTAGATCCGTCGCCAGCTTCAGGTCGTTCGATCGGATCTGACGCGCCAGCGCAGGCCGTTCCTTCTGCGGCGCGCAGCGATAGCGGCGGATCAGCTCGCCATGCGCGCGCAAGGCGTAAACCCACTCGCGATAGAGATCGAGCCTCCCGGCGCCGAGGAAATCGGTGGGGCTCAGAAGCGAGTTGCCTTGCAGGATGTTGCGGTCGAGATTCGGCAGGGGTTGAACGTTGCCGCCGCGAGAAGCCTGGTCCGACACGATCGCAAGCCAGAGCCGCAGCTCGCAGAGGCGCACCGCTTCGGGTTTGAGATCGACACCGAACAGCGAGCGCTCCACGATCGCCTGACGTAGGTCGTCGGGCGGCGCAATGCCTGCATGATCCGCGAGAGAGCGCGACAGCCTCTCGATGACGGAGAGAGCCGAGAGGAGAAACGCGCCGGAGCCGCATGCGGGATCGAGAACGGTCACCCTTTCGAGGCGCACCAGAACGGACCGCGCGAGCTCGGTCGCGATCGGGCGATCGCGGCCGCCGGCGAGCGCCGTGAGATCCTCGCGCAAAGTGGCGTCGTCGCCTGCGCACCAGGTCACGACGGCGCGCGTCGTGAGCACGTCGACGATCGGCTTCGGCGTGTAGAAGCTGCCGCTCGCCGTTCGCACGTCGGCCGCCATCAGCGACTCGAACACTTTGCCGAGCATCTCCGGATCGACGTGCGTGCCGGCGGCATCGCGCTCGTCGATGTTGAAATCGAACTTCTCGAAGACCTCCTCCAGCACGCGCCGGAAGAGATGATTCGGCAACGAGAGTGCCGCATTTCGCAGCTCGAACGGCGATGGCTCGAAGAGTCCGCCATTGAGGTAGGGAATGCTGCCGAGGGCCCGGCCGGCCTCGTCTCGGTCCTGCTCGGCCGTGTTCAGGCAGCCGAAGAAGAGCGGCATGAGGATCGTGGCGAAGAACGAGCTTCCGTTGCGGACCGCGCCGTCCAGGCGGTCGACGAGGAATCTTCGCTCATTGTTGAGCCACCCCTTCTCCTGAATGAAGTAGAGAAAGAGGATTCGCGAAAGGAGCAAGAGCGCTTCGGCGTCGATGGACTCTCGCGATTCCGCGGTGCAGCACTGGCCGAGCTCGAGCGCGACGGCGCGCACCGAGTCGCGAAAGCGCTCGAAGAAGGAGCGCGTCAGCGATTCGCGATCGAGCGCGCGGTCGACGATGCGCGGCAGATCGACAACTGTCGCACCGGCCGCGAGGAGATTGAGCCGGTCGAGCGAGTGCGCGGTCGGATTCTCGAGATCGACGTCGAGGCGCCGCAGCTCTCGTCGCGCCGACAAATCGTAGACGGCGATGCGCGCGGCGATCTCGTCGAGCGCGAAGAGGACCGGCTTCGCAATGGTGTTCCAGACCTGAAGCGAGCGGAGGAAGCGGAGCGCCGCCGCCGAGTCGATCGGCGCCGCGCCGCTCGCGGTGTAAACGTCGACGAACGGTGTACGGCATGCGAGATGGAGCGGAAGCCCTTCCTCGAACGGGAGGTCGAAGCCGGCCTTCCGCCACTCGGTTGCGACGATGGCGATCGGCCGCACCGGATACCCGAGGTCCGCCAGAAGCGCGAACAGCGTCTCGATGCTCCGGCAATCGCGGAGCCGCGCGGCTGCGATCACGGGAGCACCCCGCTCGATGGACGAGATACACTACCCACCGCGGAATGCCGATTCGCTGGGCCTATCTCAAGCGCGTTCTTGCCGGCGCCATCTTCGGCCTCTACATGGCTCACCTGCTGTACTTCCTCAATCCGCAGGTCGACGTCACGCAGGCCCGCCTCGCCGCGTTCACATTCATTTACGGGATCATCTGCGGTCTCCTCTTCGGCTCCGCACTGTGGCTGCTGCGGATCATGCGGGTCAGGATCTTCGGCTCTCCGGCCGCTGAGGGGACGTATCGGGCCCATGGGTTCGGCTTCGTGGTTCTCGCCGCCTTCCTCGCCTCGGCGATCTACTGGATGCACGTCCTCGTGTTCCGCCGGCCTCAGGATCAGGTCGGAGCCATCTACCTCCCCATCGGCGCCGTGCGCGTGTTGTCGAAGTCGGCGAATCTGATCACCATCACCGCCTTCGCGCTTCTGGCGCTGTGGGTCGCGGAGCGCAGCGCCAACCGCCGCCTTTCGCGGGTGATCTTCGTCGCCGGCGTCGTGTTGATCGCCGCGTCGTCGTTCTTCCTGTACCAGGGACGCGAGCACTATCGGACCGAGACGCGGAACGTCGTCGTCGCAGACATCGGCACCGTCGCCGGCCGGCGCCCGGTGATCGTTGTGGCGATTCGGAATCTCCCATACGACTGGATCCTCACCATGGCCGGCGAGGGTGAGCTCCCATTCTTCGAGCAAGCGAGAACCCAGGCCTCCTTCACCCGTCTCGAGCCGTTCAAGACCACGAGCCCGAAGGCGCTGTGGGCCTCGCTTGCCACCGGAAAGTTGCCGTACCAGCACGGCGTGACCGGCCGCTTCTCCTATCGAACGCTGTTCAACGGACCGGATCCGACGGAGCGATTTCTCATCCTTCCGAGTGGTATCGGCTTCCGGATCTGGGGCCTGATTCCTCCCGTCAAGAGGATCTCGGCCCAGCTTCCGGCGGGCGACTCCCTTCCACTCTGGACGCTGTTCGAGCGGCTCTCGTTCCGCGCGGCGGTGGTCAATTGGCCGTCGTCGATTCCGTCCGGTGCGAGCCGCGTGATCACCGACGAGTATTTTCAGAAGCCCGAGGCGCGCGGCGTAATCCCTCCGCAGATCGAGGCCTCGGTCCGCCGCGAGCTTCGCGCGCCCGACTCCGCCGTGGCTCAGCGTTTCAACGGCGCCGGCCCTGCCCGTCCGCGGATTCTCGAGGGATTGGGGCATGACCTGTCGGCGATTGCGGTCGTGCGAGACGCCGCCACCGATCGCGAATTCGAGTTGAGCGTCGTAGCGCTGGAAGGCTTCTCCGAGGCTCAGCGCGCGATTCACATCTTCGCGAACGACCTTCCACCGCGGTCCTCGCTGAAAGGAGCGGCGCTTCGTGCATACGCCGAACAACTCGACCGCATGCTGGGCGAGTTGGCACGCGACTTCCCGGATCACCTGCTGATCGTCGTGTCGCCCTCCGCGCCCTCCACACCGAACATTCCGGCGAACATCTTCGCGATCACGAAGGCGGCGATCCTTCCGGAAGATCCCGGCGCCGACGACGGCTTCATGCTCATCGCCGGCCCCGGCGTGACCCACCGCGAGAATCTCCGCACCGCATACGCCGTCGACCTCGTGCCCACCGTGCTTTTCGCCGCCGGCCTTCCGGTCGGCCGTGACATGGATGGCCGGGTCATGAACGACGCCTTCGCCGAGGATCTCCGAAGCAACACGCTCTTCATCCAGACCTATGAGGCCAAGCAGATCGTGGTGCAGCGAAGCGGCTCGCGGTGATACGACCGTCGCGGTGGAGGCGAGCCAGGTGTCATCCTGAGGCGGCGGAACCCCGAAGGGGTGAAGCGCGCCGAAGGATCTCCTCGGCAGC
>DASQGS010000417.1:0-8350 GCA_035632455.1 Thermoanaerobaculia bacterium
GCCGCGAACGGTTCCGAGGTCGAGTGGGAGGAAGTCGAAAAACAGGGTCCGATCCGTCTCCGTCGCAAGCGAGATCAGCTTACCCTTTGCTTGGGGATTGGTCTTGTCGTAGATCCACTGGAGGTTCGTCGTCTTCCCGCAGAGGCCCGGGCCGTAGTAGACGATCTTGCAGTTGATCTCGCGGGCAGCGTAGTTGATGAATGTCATGAGACGCGTTTTTCCGAAATCGGGAGCTCCGGCAGGCCCAGGACCTGATGAAGCGCCAGCCGGCTACTCGCTGAAGAGACTGTCGATGTCCTCATCGGTGATCTCGGCAAACGGCGAGTCGAAGCGGCTCGCCAGACCTCTGTCGGACTCAGCCTTCTTGAGGAGCTGCTCGAACGTTTTCTCGAGCTCGAGCGAGGCTTTCTTCACGCGAAGGCGGACGAGGCCCAGCGACGATTTCTCGTCGAAGATCACGACCAGGATCACCCGCTGGGCGACGAGAGATATATGGATGTTGTCCCTTTCGCCTTCGTGGAAAAGGATCGAAAACTCTTTCTCGCCGATGAGCTTGGCAAGACCGTCGGTCGCCGCGACGTTGCCGGCGGTCAGCGACGCCAGCGACGTGGCGTCGACGCCCTTCATGTCGCCGTAAGCGGCGATCTGCTGGCCGTTCTTGTCGACCAGAAAGACGATTTTCGAGTTGGAGTCCACCTGCAGACGATGGAGGATGTCCTTGATCTGCTGGTACTCCTCCTCGTACATGACGAGATCAGGAGAGGCCATTCATGCACCGTTAGTCCCCGGAGACGGGAACGGAATGTATAGCATAGGAATCCCTTGCGGACCAGAGATTTGAGCGACTTGCGAATTGCCTGACGTTGGATTTCGCGCAAGTGACACGCGAGCTCTTCAAATCTCGCGCCGCCCTTCCAACGCCTTCGACATCGTGACTTGATCGGCGTATTCGAGGTCGCCGCCGACCGGGAGGCCGAACGCGAGACGGGTGATGCGAACGCCGAGGGGCTTGAGTTGCTGCGCCAGGTAGAGGGCCGTGGCTTCACCCTCGACATTGGGGTTCGTCGCGACGATCACTTCGCGCGTGGCGCCGGCGCGCACGCGCGCGAGCAAGCCGGCCACGTCGATGTCCTGCGGGCCGACGCCCTTGAGCGGCGAAAGCGCGCCAAGCAGCACGTGGTACGTACCCTTGAACTCGCGCGTCTGTTCAACGGTCTGGATATTGAACGCCTCTTCCACCACGCAGATGACTGAAGGATCCCGTCGCTCGTCGGCGCAGATGACGCACGGCTCGACATCAGTCATGTTGTTGCACACCGAGCACCGAAAGATCCTGCTCTTCACTTCGAGAATCGCTCTTACCAACGCTTCTGCTTCGCCCACGGGACGTTTGAGGATGTGATACGCGAGCCGAGAAGCCGACTTTCCGCCGATGCCCGGCAGCTTGGTCAGCTCGTTGATGAGGTTGGCGAGTGGGGGGGCGGTCATTGCAGGTCAAAACAACCCCGGAATCTTCATGCCTCCCGTCATCGCACCGACCGCGCTTTGCATCTCCTCATCGACCTTTCGGGCGGCTTCGTTCACGGCAGCAACGACGAGGTCCTGGAGCATCTCCACGTCATTCGGATCGACCGCTTCCTTCTCGATTGCGACCGAAAGAAGATCTTTCTGTCCGTTCATGACCGCTTTGACCATGCCGCCGCCGGCGCTTCCTTCGACGCGAAGGTCGGCCATGCGCTGCTGCATCTGGGCCTGCATCTGCTGGACCTGCTTCATCAGTTGCTTCGGGTTCATTCAGGTTCTCCTCAACGCGTTTTCGGTTCGACGATCTCGCCGCCGAGGTGCTTGGTGAACGCCTTCACGACCGGATCCTCGCGCAAAGTGGCGGGTTGATCCGCGCGCCGGCCCGGCTGGTCTGTGGAAACGACCTCGACCGTCATCGACTCGCCCCACAGCGTCGCGGCGATGCCGGCGATCTCCGAGGCGGCCTCCGAAATCTGCTCCGCCTGGAACGAATCGGAGGAATCGAAGACGAAGACGACGCGGCCGCCGTCTTTCCGCATGCTCTTCGCCGATATGAGATAACCGCCGAGGAGCGGGCGGGCGCGTTGCACGCGATCGACAAGCTCGCCGATGTCGCCGGACGCGGCTGCGGGCAGCTCGGGGTTCACGCGCGGCGTTCGCTCAGCACGCGCTTCCCGAGGCGGCCTCGGCGGATTGGCCGCCCGCGGCTCATCCTCCGCCGGCAGCGTTCTTGTCTTGGTAGGCGCGGCTGCTGAGTAGCCGGAGCGCGAGCTCGCAGGCGCGACCCCTCCGCCTTGTTGAATCACCTGCTCGATCGAACGGAGACGTGGAAAAGTTGCCGCCTTCAAGAGGGCGATCTCCACCGCCAGGCGCTGATGCTCGGCGCGATTGACGGTCTCG
The DNA here is from genome assembly GCA_035632455.1 of Thermoanaerobaculia bacterium. GTDB lineage: Bacteria > Acidobacteriota > Thermoanaerobaculia > Gp7-AA8 > Gp7-AA8 > DASQGS01. Next base: position 2,425 of record DASQGS010000417.1, read on the forward strand.
TCATCGCGCAGCAAAAGGTTCGCAATTCTCAGGATCTCGGTGTAGCTGAATCGCTCGGCTGCGGAACGGACGGTGGCAAGGTCCTCGGGTGAAAGCGCCAGCATCGCAACATTCGCGCCGCCCGAGATCAGCAGCAAATTGCGGACGAAGCCGAGGAGGTCGCGATAGAGCATCTTGAAGTCGCGGCCACCCTCGGAGGCTTCCTGCAATGCGTCGAGAATCCCGCCGTGGTCACCCTCGGCGATGAGTGTCACCATGCGGGCAAAGAACGTCGTGTCCGACAAACCGAGGATCGTGGCCACGTCCGCGGCGTCAATCGTGCGCCCGCTGAATGCGATGATTTGATCGAGAAGCGACAGGGCATCGCGGACGCTTCCCTCGCCCCGGCGCGCCACGATCTCGAGAGCACCCTTGCCGGCCTCGATGCCTTCGTCCTTGCTGATCATGCGGAGCCTCTCGATCAGCTCCTCCAGCGTGATTTTCCGCAGCAGCAGCTTCTGCACGCGCGAGATGATCGTGGCCGGGACCTTGTGGATCTCCGTCGTGGCGAACATGAAGATGACGTGGGGCGGCGGCTCCTCGAGGATCTTGAGCAGCGCATTCCAGGCGCCCGCCGAGAGCATGTGCGCCTCATCGATGATAAAGATTCGATACCGGTCGCGCGCGGGCTGAAACTGAGTGACGTCGCGCAGCTCGCGGATATTGTCGACACCGGTGTAGGTGGCGGCATCGATCTCCCTCACGTCGAGATCGATGCCCTCGGTGATCTCGCGGCAGTTCACGCACTCATTGCACGGCTCGGAGGTCGGGCCGTGAACGCAGTTGAGAGCCTTGGCCAGAATACGCGCCGCCGTGGTCTTGCCGATTCCGCGCACGCCGGCGAAGAGGTAGGCATGATGGACCCGCTTCTGCTCGATGGCGTTCTGCAGCGTGCGTACCGTCGTCTCCTGCCCGACGATGTCGCGAAACGACTGAGGCCGGTACTTGCGGGCGAGGGCTTGATAGGCCATGTGAGGGGATGAAGTATGCCAGAAGTGGGAAATCAGAGGCAGAAAGCAGAAGGCGGAAAGCAGAAATGGCGCTGGCGAGATTGCCCGGCTCTCGCCATTTCTGGCTTCTGCCTTCCCCGCTCGGAAGAGCCCAGGTTGACTGCGGCACACAGGGTTGTCACCTTATCGCTGCTTCCTTCCGGACCTGACGAGGTTCAGTGATCCTGCTGCACAGGACCCGAGCTCATCCCAGCGGGGCGCCGAGGGCGGCGCCGGATGATCGGGGCGGGCATTGTAAACGATTTTCGCGTCGCCGCGCTGGCGAGGGCGACCAACAGCCATCTTCCTTATAGCCGGCGCAATCAAGGCGACGCGTGCATGCTCGCGGCCTTCGCCGCGTTTGCTTCCGCGATCATCCGACGCAGGTCGATGATTGCCTGCTCGACCTCAGTCTGCTCCGCGGCGAGAGCCGCGATGTCGCCGCCGCAATGAGGGCATGCTTCTGTGCCCTCATGCACGTACTGCATGCAACCGTAGCAGACGTCGAGCGTCGACGGGAGGCGGTCTCGGTCGCGGAGCTCCGGCTCCTGCATCTCCCACACGGGCGGAACGGCAATGCTTCGCGGACCGTCGCTGCCGTCAAGTGGCTCGGTGATGAGATCGAAGCGGCCTTGATCGAACGGTGTGCCCGGCGCTTCCTGAGTCTTGGAGACGCGCTCGCGCAGTCCCTGCTTGGCGAGCTCGAGAGCGCGGTAATGGCAGTACGGATTGTTGCCAGGACGGCCGAATAGCACGGTCGACGTCCAGGTGCAGCCGCCTCGGCAGACGTCGGCGTAGTAGCAGTCGCGGCAGCGGCCCCAGAGCTCGTGCACCTGGCGGTCGCGCGAAAAGCGAATCTCGCGGCTGTAGGTCCAGATGTCCTCGATCGTCATCTCGCGGACGTTGCCGCCGCTGAATTGCACGGTCGGCAGCGAGGGGCAGCCTTTGATCGTGCCGTCGGCCTCGATGCCGAGGACTGCGTGGCCGGCGGCGCAACCGCTCCAATGCTTCTCCTCGTTGCCGAGACGCCACTTATGCTCGTAGGGCCCGAAGTAGCCGATGTTGTTGCCCGCCTGCAGCTCGACGCCGAGCGAGTGGGCCTCGTCGTACAGCTCGCCCAGGAGCGGCATCAACTCCAGTAGCTCGTACGGCTGTAGCAGGAGGTGGTCGTTGTCGACGGCGTTTCCCATCGCCACAGTAAGCTGGATCTGCCAACCGCGCGCGCCGCGGCGGGCGATCTCATGCAGGACGCCGCGCAACTGCGGCATGGTGCGGCTGCCGATCTGCGTGTTGCTGCCGCTGGGGATGTCGTACTTCTGCAGCAACTCCAGCGCCTGCATCGCCGAGCGGAACGAGCCTTTCACGCCGCGAATCTCGTCGTGCAGATTCTCCAGCCCATCGACCGAAACGCCGCAGGTGCCGAGGCCCGCCTCCTTCGCAGCGCGCACCCGCTCCTCGGTGAGCGCACGTCCGCCGGTTTGCATCGACGACAGCATGCCATGACTGGTGATGCGGGCGATGATGTCGGTCCAATCGCGGCGAAGGTAGGCCTCGCCGCCGATGATGCTGATCTCGCGCGTGCCCAGGCGGGCGAGCTGATCGACCACGTCGAAGCACTCCGCGGTCGACAGCTCCTCCGGACGAGCCTTCCCTGCGCGCGACCCGCAGTGGGCGCATTTGAGATTGCACGCCAAGGTGATCTCCCAAACCACGTGCACGGGGTGGGCGTGGAGAAGGTCGTCGTCCAGCAGCGCGCGTTTGGGACGGTCGGGGGCGGACACTACGCCTTGCCGAGGTGCGCTTCGAGTTTCTTGATCGCGCCGTGCAGGTCGCTGCTCAGCGTCGATTTCGCCTGCTCGAGCAATTGCTCCAGCTCTTCGCGGCTGGCGCCACTCTCGATGCAGTGGTGAATCCACACGCCATACAGCGGCTGTGGGGTCGGCGGGAAGTGCTTTCGGGCCTCCCTCAGTACCTCTTTGAGCTCGTTCACGTCGTTCGTCTTGAGGGCCTCGTCGATCACGGGACCGTAGAGAACATGGAACTTCCCACCACCATCGGGTGTCGCCATGGGTGCTCCTCCTTTTGTGAGGAAGAAAATACTAGATTCGAAGATGGCGGTAAGTCAACAGTTCCGTGGAGGCCGCGCGGTGCCCGTAGGGCCCGGTTACGATTGATTGGACACGCTCGCTGGTGCCGTGTGCGAGACAGTCTTTGAGCGCCCTCGCGCCGCGCATAGAATTCCTCAATCGATGAGCGTTCCCCTTCCCCGGAGCGACGTGGGCTCGACCTCCGGTCAATGGCTCGGCGTCTATCTCCTCGTCGTGATCTTTGTCTCGGGCGCCTGGATCGGAAGCCTCTCACTCGTCCCGCTGGCGTGGATCGCGATCGTCGCGCTAGCGGCGGTGGTGAGTACTCGCGAGATCCCCCTGGAGATTTCGTCAAGCGATCGACCGACGTTGAGCACTCGCGACTGGATGTTCGCGGCGATCGCGGCAGCGCCTGTGCTCGCGTTTCTTGCGATCACCTGGGCGCAGGAGTTTCCGTACGGCGGCGATCAGTCCTTTCACAACGGGGCGGCGCTGGAGGCGTTCGCGTTCTGGTGGTGGCTTCCGTGGATCAGCGGGGTGGCGGCGCTCGTTGTCATCATCAGCCGGCCGAAGCTCTCGCTGCCCGCTCTGATTCTTCTCGCCCTGATCGGCATCGCCGCGGGACCTGCGCTCGTGTTTGCGGGCCGGTATCCCGGCACACTTCATTTCGCGGCCGTACCGCTGCACGCGCTTCCGTTTCGATCGCCGCTGAATGCGGAGCGCCTCATCAATACGCTCTCGATCCCGATGTGGCTGCTCGTCCTGCGTCCCTGGATCATCGGCCGCGCCGCCGGCTGGAGCACGCTCGCGGCCGGTTTGTTTCTGTTCTGGCAGAAAGACGTCGTCTACTACTTCAGCAGCGGGTATCTCGAGCCGTGGGCGATCGTGCTCCTGCTCACCGCGGGAGAGCACCTCGTCCGCTTCGACTCCAAGATGCTTTGGCGGCCGCTGCTGCTGCTAGGCGCCGCGGCGATGGTCAAGGAGCACGTGATCTTCTCGCTGCCGGTCATAGCCTTTTTCTATTTCCCGTTTCGCGGCTCGTGGCGGGAACGTCTGCATCACCTCGCGATTACAGGCGTTTCGATCGCTCCGTTCTGCCTTTTCTTTCTCCTGAGAATGTCATTCAGGCCGTCGCAAGGGTTGCTGCCGGTGGCTGTCGCGTTCAGCGGTTCGCATCTGGCCGCCTTCGCCGATCGCGTGGGGGTGCAATTCGGCGCCGCGCTTCCGGCGGTCATCGGGGCGGTGGTGGCACTGCTCGTGCTCGGATTTCGCCGCCGCGCGTTCGCAGCGCTTCTGGTCGCGGCGGCGGCAGACTGGTTCTTCTTCTTCAGCGCCGGCGTTCAACAGCCGTGGGTCGGATATCCGCGCACGAACCTCGTTCCACTGGCGTACGCGGCGATTGCGCTCGGCCACCTCTGCGAGCGCGTCGCGGGCCGCAGCCGCAGCGTGGCCGTTGGGTTGATCGGGATAGTCGCCCTTCTGAATGGTCTCGAACTAGCTCCATTCCTTCGCGCGGGAACACAACCCGACTCCGTCCGGAATTTCACGGAGCACTCCGACGCGCCGATCTTCTATCCGATTCGGGAGGCCATCGCCCGCGCCGAGAGCGCCGGTCTCATCTCGCCTCACCAACCGATCGCTCTGTTGAACAACGGCAAGCGCATATTCAGCCTTTTCTATCCCGGACCGATTCAAGAGCAGTATCCGGATCTGGCCGCTCGATATCACGCCAGTGTCCAGTCGTTTGCAGGAGATCCGAAGCGGTGCCGATGCTCCGGCCAGGCCACAAACGTCGCGCTCTTCATCCACTTCACAAACCTCGGCGCGTCGCTTCCGCAGCGCGCGATCATCGAATCGGAAGGGGATCAATGCCGGCAGGAGATGCTGGCCACCTGCCGGCGCACGCTGCCAGTCGAGAATGAAGGCGTTGTCGTGGGGATGGTCGGATCGCGGTGATAACGAGTTGACGGGCCGGCGCCGCGTCGCCCGCTGGCGGGGCATTGTTGACGATTTTCGAGCCGCCCTGCTCGCTGCGCGACGCTCCGGCCGCGATATCAGATGAAGGGGTTCTCAACCGTGATTCCACCGATGGACTGCCCGTGCTGGAAGTCCTCTGAAAGCAGCTTCTTTGCTCCTGCGAGCAAAGCAGATTGAACGATCAGCGCATCCCAGAAGCTGAGTTGATGCCGCTGCTCGAGGAACCAGGCCGCGATGACATCCTCCGGGGTCAGTGGTTGGATGGTCCAAGACGAGTAGCCTCGAAGGAGCTCGCGGGCAATATCCCGTGCGACGGCGCTGCGCAGTTTGCGGGTGACCGTGCTGTAGAACTCTTGGAGAACCTGAATGCTCAGCACGCCTGATCGCGCGTCCATGATCTCCGCGACGGCGTTAGCGGCGATGCGCTGCTTGTCGCCCGAGTCGGCGTCGTGGGCGTAGACGAGGACGTTGCTATCGACGAAGACCTTTTCGGTCATGGAGCTCCTCTCGGCCAGGACGCGCGCCACCCAGCCGGAAGGGCGGTTTCTTCAGATGGCGGAGAATCTGCTCTCGCGCCGCGCCGAAGCGATCGGCTTCAGCGACCACCTGTTCGATTTGCTGCGTGACCAGTCCGCTTATGGAGATTCCGTGTTCTGCAGCGATGATCTTCGCGCGCCGAATCGTGGCCTCGTCGAGTTGAATCGTGAGATTTCGTCTGGCCATCCACGTATTTTACGTGGAGCACGTACACCACGTCAAAGCGGTAGGCGGGCTGAGTGGAGCGTGGCGGGGCATTGTGGACGGTTTTCGAACCGCCCTGCTCGCTGCGGTAGC
>DASQGS010000418.1:0-2611 GCA_035632455.1 Thermoanaerobaculia bacterium
TTCTTCATCTCGTTTTTCTTCAGCGACCGCGGGATCGCGGAGCTGCAGCAGGCGCGCAAGCGCGTAGCCGTGCTGCACGTGGACATTGCCAAGGCGCAGGCGGAGAACGCACGCCTTCGCGCGGAGATCGACAGCGTGAAGAAGTCCACCTACGCCGTCGAGCGCATCGCCCGCGAAGACCTCGGCATGTCGAAGAAGGGCGAGGTCGTCTACATGCTGCCGAAGAAATAGCCATCGTGTGGGACAGGCTTTCCAGCCTGTCCCACACGCAGAAAAGACTAGTGCGCTGCCTTCTCCACCTCGGCCGCGTACGTATCCAGCACTTTCGCGGTCACGGCGATCTGATCGTTCGCCTGGTTCCACTCCTTCTGCTCGATCGCTTCGCGGATTCCCGGCAGCGTCTTGACGCCATAGCCCGTGTAGAAACCCGGCGCGTAGATCTGGTGCCTGAACCACGGCCGGTTCGGAAGTCCCGGCCCGAGGAGGGCCTGCTCGAGGTGCATGAGTGAGTTGTCGATCGCGGTCTGCTGCGCGGCATTGCCTGATTCGGTCGCGGCGGCTGAGGCCTTGTCGAGATCTCCGGCAACGCTCTTGAGGCGTGCCACCGCGTTCTGCAGCGGCGCGAAATTCACGTAGGGCGCCGGCGTCTCGATCGCTGGCGGCACGAAAGTCTTCGTCGGGTCGGCCGCGAGCTCGAGCTCGTGCATCCGCACCTCGCGGTTCTGCTCCTCGATCTTCGACCGTGTGTCGTCGGCGAGCTTCATGACCTCGTTCGCATAGCGGCCGACGGTGTCGGAGAACGTGGCAACCTGGATGGGGAGCACGTCGGCATTCGCCAGGCGAAGGACCATGCGGCCGCCGGTCTTCGACAGCACCGTGCCGTAGACGAAGTTCGGATCGACGAAGCGCTCGAAATGGTCGATGGAATCGTAAATCGAGTGATACGACCCGCCGCCGCCCTCGCCGCCGTAGCCGATGTTCAGCGACGCGATTCCGACGTGGTCGATGTAGGCGGTGTAATCCGATCCCGAGCCGAGCGCGTCGAGTCGGATGAGCTGTTGTTCGCGTGCGCGCTTCCGGTCTTCATCGTTGGTCGCCAGTACCGCACGACGGGCGCGGAGGCGCTCGAGGACGGAGACGTTCCGCTCCGGGTCCTGCACGTCGCGCACGACCTCCGTGACGAAGCGCTCCAGCGAGTGGGAGCCGTCGGCGTTGAAGAATCCACGCGAGTTCGAGTCGGAGTTGATGTAGACGGCGAGATGCTGCGCCAGTTCCGCGGCGTGTCCTTCGACCCACTCGGTCGAGCCGAGCAGCCCCGGCTCCTCACCGTCCCAGGCGGCGAAGATGATCGTGCGCTTCGGCCTCCACCCGCTCTTGGCGAGCTCGCCGATGGCTTTGGCTTCTTCGAGCATCGCCACCTGTCCGCTGAGCGGATCGCTCGCGCCGTTGACCCACGCGTCGTGGTGGTTGCCGCGCATGATCCACTCGTCCGGACGTTCGCTCCCTTTGAGGCGGGCAATGACGTCGTACGCGGCGGGTTTGTTCCAGTTGAACGACACGCCGAGGTGAACGCGCGAAGGGCCTGGCCCGATGTGATACGTGATCGGGAGGGCACCGCGCCAGTCGGGCGGGGCAACGGGTCCGCCCATGGCGCGAAGCAGGGGAAGCGCGTCGGCGTACGAGATCGGTATGACGGGAATCTTCGTCAGGACGGGACAGTCCTTGAGATCGAGCCGCTTCGCGTCCTTGGTGGCGGGCTCGCCGGGCGTGAGCGGGTCGCCGGGGTAGACCGGCATGTCCTCGACCGAGCCGCGCTGCGCTCCGTACTCACTGCGGTAGGCGCCTTTCGGGTAGACGTCGCCCTGGAAATAACCGTCGTCGCGCGGGTCGGAGTAGATGATGCAACCAATCGCGCCGTGCTCGGCGGCAACCTTCGGCTTGATTCCGCGCCACGATCCGCCATAGCGCGTAATGACGATCTTCCCTTTCACGTCGATGCCGTTCTTCGCGAGCACGTCGTAATCGGCGGGAATGCCGTAATTCGCGTAGACGAGATCGCCGGTGACGTCGCCGTCGACCGAATAGGCGTTATAGACCGGCAGCTGCTCCGCGGTCTGGCCTGAGGTGCGGTCCTGCAGAAGTGGCGGCTCGGCAAGTTTCGCCGTATACCGTTCGGGCGCGATCAGCTCCACGAGACGCGTCTTCGGCGTCGGGAAGAGCGGGTAGTACTCCTCGATCGTCGTGTCGTAACCCCACGAACGGAAGAGCGAGGCGATGAACTCCGCGTTCTCCTTGTCGTATGGCGAGCCGATGTGGTGGGGCCGTGCGGCCAGGCGCTCCAGCCAGGTGCGAAGGTCCTGCGCGTTGACCTTCGAATCGAGCTGCGATTCGAGGGCGCGCTCCTTCGCCGCGTTGGCGGCGGTGAAGCCGGTGATCGGCGCGTCGGCCGCGAATGTCGAAAGCGAAATGGCGAGTGCGAGGGCGGTGAGAGCCATCGATTTGTGCGACATGGCGCGAGATTGTACAGAGAAGTTGGGGAGTTGCTGAGTTGCTGAGGTAGTGGCAACTCTGGCCACATCAACTCAGAGACTCAGAAACTCAGCAAGTCCAC
>DASQGS010000419.1:0-3357 GCA_035632455.1 Thermoanaerobaculia bacterium
CTGGAGCGCCATCTCTACATCCTCCGCCACGGCGACGTGATCCGCCACCTGTTCCGCGTCGCGTCCGGACTCGACTCCATGATCCTCGGCGAGCCGCAGATCGGCGGCCAGGTCCGCAAGGCATTCCAGACCAGCCAATCACTCTCGACCCTCGATCCTTTGTTGCAGCAGCTCTTCGAGCACACGCTGCGCGTCGCCAAGCGCGTCCGCAGCGAGACCGGCATCGGCGAGCACGCGGTCAGCGTTCCCTATGCCGCGGTCGAGCTGGCGAAGAAAATCTTCGGCGATCTGCGCGGACTGCAGGTGCTGCTCCTCGGCGCGGGCGAGATCGGCGAGCTGACCGCCGAGCACATGGCCAGCTTCGGACCGAAACACGTCTTTGTCGCCAATCGCGCCTACGAGCGGGCGGTCCAACTGGCCGAGCGCTTCGGCGGCGACGCCGTGCAGTTCGACGCCCTGGAGAGTTGCCTGGAGACGTGCGACATCGTCATCGCATCGACCGCCGCGCCGCATTTCGTGATCGATGCCGCCCAGGTCAAGCGTGCCCTCGCTGCGAGAAAGCTCCGGAACCTCTTCCTCATCGATCTCTCCGTCCCGCGCAATCTCGATCCCGCGATCGCCCAGCTCGACGGCGCCTACCTCTACAACATCGACGATCTCCAGCAGGTCGCCGACGCCAACATGGAGCGGCGGCAGCAGAAAGCCGGCCAGGCCGAGGAGATCATCGCTCGCGAGGTCGAGAGCTTCCGCAAACGGCTCGTGGCGCAGGACGCGGTGCCGACGATCGTGGAGTTGCAGGAGCGCCTCGAAGGCATTCGCGCGGCGGAGCTCGAGAAGTGCCTCCGCCGGCTCGGACCGATCACAGCCGAGCAACGATCGGCGATCGAGATGCTCTCGACGCAGATGATCAACAAAATCCTCCACTATCCGATCCTGCAGCTCAAGGAAGCGCCCGATGAGCCGGCGGAGCGGGAGACGCTCCGGCGGACGATCCGGAAGATCTTCGGACTGCGATGACGACGATCCGCATCGGCACGCGCGGCAGTCAGCTCGCCCTCTGGCAGGCGAACGAAGTCTCGCGGCTTCTCGCGAACGCCGGCGTCCGCAGCGAGATCGTGACCATCCGGACGACCGGCGACAAGCGCCACGACGTGTCGCTGGCGACGATCGGCGGGAAGGGACTCTTCGTCAAGGAGCTGGAGGAGGCGCTCGATCAGGGAACGATCGACATCGCCGTGCACAGCCTCAAGGATGTGCCTTCGATCATTCCGGAGCGCTTCAGCCTGACAGCCTTTCTCGAGCGCGCGGATCCCCGCGATGCCTGGGTACAGCCCGATCGCATCCCGATCGGCGACCTTCCCGCCGGCGCCGTAATCGGCACCAGCTCGCCGCGGCGCCGCGCGCAGATCGTGGCCCGCTATCCGCAGTTCTCGGTTGAGGACATGCGCGGCAACGTGGACACCCGGATCAGCAAGCTTCGCGCCGGGCAGTACGCGGGAGCGATTCTCGCCAGCGCGGGTCTCACACGCCTCGGCCGTCAGGGCGAGATCACGAGCTGGTTTCCGGCCGAGGAGCTCCTCCCGGCGGCAGGCCAGGGAATCGTCGGCATCGAGACATTGAGGACGAACAAGCGAGCCATCGAAGTCGTGGATCGCATCAATCACGCGCCTACGGCTCTCGCTGCCCGATGCGAGCGCGGCGTCCTCCAGAAGTTCGACACGTTGCTCGATTGCTACTCCGCTGCCGCCGTTCATGCCGTAAGCGATGGCTCGGAGCTTTTCATCCGCGCGTTCCTCGCTGAGGTTGCCGGCCCGAGGTCGATCCGATCGGAGCGGCGCGGAGCGATGGGCGATCCCGATGCCATCATCGATGCCGTTGCGTCGGACCTCACATCCCAAGGAGCGCTCGCCCTGCTGCAGGCGAAAGAGGTCCGCCCGTGAGCGGTAGGGTGTTCCTCGTTGGCGCCGGTCCCGGCGATCCGGGCCTTCTCACGCTTCGCGCGGCGGAGCTCATCGCCAACGCCGATCTCGTCGCCACGGATGCGCTGATCTCAAGCGAGATCATCGCCCGCATTCCGGCGGGAACCGAAGTGATCTACGTCGGCAAGCGCGCCAGCGCCCACGGGCTGCCTCAGGAGGAGATCAACAAGCTCCTCATCGAAGAAGCGAGGAAAGGGAAGCGCGTCGTCCGGCTGAAGGGAGGCGACCCTTTCGTTTTCGGCCGGGGCGGCGAAGAGGCAGAGGATCTCACGGCTGCCGGCATCACGGTCGAGGTCGTCCCGGGCATCTCGTCGTCAATCGCAGGCCCGGCGTACGCAGGCATTCCCGTGACGCACCGCTCGGTCGCGACCTCGCTCACACTAGTTACCGGCCACGAGAGCGAGGACTCATCCGGCATCGACTGGCCTGCCCTGGCCCACGTCTCCGGCACCATTGTCTTTCTGATGGGCCTCGGCAATCTGTCGTTGATCGTGCAAAAACTGCGCGAGCATGGCATGAGCGATGAGAGGCCGGTCGCGGTGGTCTCGAAAGCGACGACGCCCGATCAGCGCACCGTGACCGGCACGCTCGCCACCATCGAACTGCGAGTCGCGGCCGCGAAAGTGCCGGCGCCCGCGGTGGTGGTCGTCGGCGAAGTCGTGAAGATGCACGACGTCATCAATTGGTTCGAATCTCGTCCGCTCGCGGGCCGGCGCGTCGTGGTCACGAGGTCGCGCGAGCAAGCCTCGACGCTGGTGCGGCTCCTCGAGGAGTCTGGAGCGCAGGTGGTGCAGATCCCGACGATCGAGATTGCGCCGCCTGAGTCGTTCGAGTCGCTCGACCGCGTCATCGATGACGTCGGCACGTACCATTGGCTCATCTTCACATCGACGAACGGGATCAAAGGCTTCTTCGACCGGATGCTGACGAAGGGCAAGGACGCGCGAGCGCTCGCCGGCGTGCGCATCGCCGTGGTCGGGGAACAAACCGCGTCCGAGCTGCGGGCTCGCGGCATCTCCCCGGACCTGGTGCCGGAAAAGTTCCAGTCCGCCGCGTTGCTGCCGCACCTCGCGGCATCGCAGGAGGGAATCCGCACCGCGGTCATTCGCGCCGCCGAGGGGCGCGAGGAACTGATCGGCGAGCTCCGCCGTCGCGGCGGAACCGTCGACCTCGGCGTCGCCTACCGCACCAGGGCCGCCGACTTCGATCTCGACGAGCTCCGCAATCTCATCGCTGCCGATGCCATCGACGTCATCACCTTCACCAGCTCGTCGACCGTCAAGCACTTCTTCGACAAACTGACCCCCGCCGAGAAAGAACGCCTTCTCGCACGAGCGCTGCTGGCGTCGATCGGACCGGTTACCGGCGAAACGATTCG
>DASQGS010000420.1:0-6446 GCA_035632455.1 Thermoanaerobaculia bacterium
CCGGGGTGAGGGGAACGGAGCGGGCATGAACCGCTTACTCAAACCCTTTTGTTGCCTCTCACCCTGCCCTCTCCCCGAACTTCGCTTTGCGTTCTTGGAAACACCAGAGGCGGGGAGAGGGAACTTCAGTCGGCTATGCACCGCGCGATAAACTTCTGCCATGCCCAATCCCCTCCGCCAACACTGGCTTCTCGATCCTGCGATCACCTTCCTCAATCATGGCTCCTTCGGCGCGACCCCCATCGCCATCCTCGCGGCGCAGGACGAATTCCGGACTCGCATGGAGCGCGAGCCCGTGCGTTTCCTTGTGCGCGAGCTCGAGCCGCTGCTCGACGCCGCCCGGGCAGAGATCGCGGCGTTCGTCAACGCCCGCACCGCCGACCTGGCCTTCGTGCCGAATGCCACGACCGCGGTCAACTCCGTGTTGCGCTCGCTCGACCTCGACAAGTTCGACGAGCTCGTCGTCACCAACCAGGAGTACAACGCCTGCCGGAACATCCTTGACTACGTCGCCGGCCTCGCGGGGGCGAAGGTCAAGGTCGTCGAGATTCCCTTCCCGATCGACGGGCCGGAGGCGATCGTCGAGCGCGTCCTCGGCGCAGTCACCGAGCGGACGCGGCTCGTGCTCATCGACCACGTCACCAGCCAGACCGCGATCCGCTTCCCGGTCGAGACCATCGTCGCCGAGTTGAACAAGCGCGGAGTCGATACGCTCGTCGATGGCGCGCATGTTCCCGGGATGTTCCCGCTTGACCTGACCGCCCTCGGCGCGGCCTACTACACCGGCAATCTGCACAAATGGGTTTGCGCCCCGAAGGGCGCCGCGTTCCTGCACGTCCGTGAGAACCGGCGGGCCGGCGTCCGCCCGGCCGTCATGAGCCACGGCGCGAACGCGACGCGCACCGATCGCTCACGCTTCCATCTCGAGCTCGACTGGACCGGCACGTTCGACCCCAGCGCCTGGCTCGCAGCCGCCGAGGCCATCCGCTTCGTCGGCACGCTCGTGCCGGGAGGATGGCCCGAAGTCATGAAGCGCAATCACGCGCTGGCGCTTCGAGGCCGCGACATCCTCGCCACGCGCCTCGGCATCGAACCCCCGGCACCCGACTCCATGCTCGGCTCGATGGCCGTCCTTCCTCTCCCGGACGGCGACGCCTCGAGCGCTCCTTCACTCTACGGCGATCCGCTCCAGGACGCGCTGCTCGAGCAATACCAGATTGAGGTCCCGGTCGTGCCCTGGCCGCGCCCGCCCAAGCGCCTGCTCCGCATTTCGGCGCATCTTTACAATGAGGAAGCGGAGTACGAGCGGTTGGCTGCCGCTTTGCTTGAATTGAAAATTGAAAATTGAAAATTGAAAAAGGGCAAGCCTCCACGCGCTTCTTCAATTTTCAATTCCTCAATTTTCAATTCCTCGATCCGCGCTACTCGAACCTGCGTAACGGCCCGTTCTGCTCCCCCGCGGCAACGATTCGGCCGAGAATCAGCTTGCGTGGAATGGAGCCCCAGTAGCGCGAGTCTGCCGATTTGTCTCGATTGTCGCCGAGCACAAAGTACTCATCCGGCTTGACCGCGACCGGCCCAAAGTTGTCGCGCGAACGATACGGTTCTGGCAGCGCCGGAGATGTGGAGAACGTCTGCGGATCCGAATGAGCGGCGTAGGGCTCGCGAACGGCTACTCCATTCACGATCAACTGCTTGTTTCGGATCTCGACGGTGTCACCCGGCACCGCGACGACGCGCTTACCGAACGTTTCCTTCTGATCGAGCGGATACAGGAAGACCACCAACGCGCCACGCGGCGGCCTCTCATCGGGGCGATACATCTTCGCGTAAATGAACTCTCCATTGCGAATCGTCGGCTCCATTCCGGCCGTTGGAAACCGATAGGGCTTCAGCCCGGAAAGCACACTACGCTGTCCCTCGTTGCAGCCGATCACGACCAGACAGAGGGCAACCCCAACGATTCCCAGCCTCGACGATTCATTGCGCATGGCCGGGCATCATTATCCTTCCATAGAGCGCAGCGGGCCAACAACAAACGGCGTGCCGGTAAACGGGGGCGGGACCTTCGTTTCTCGCACGCAACGCACGCCAGGGGGTCATGTCTCGCGAGCCAATGGAACGAAACCTCTTTCAATTTTCAATTTCTCAATTTTCAATTCCCCACAAAGTACCGATCGAGCGCGATCTCCAAGTCCTCCTGCCGCGTCGGCTTGGCGAGGTAATCGTCCATGCCGGCGGCGAGGCATTTCTCGCGGTCGCCGGAGAGGGCGTTCGCGGTCATGGCGATGATGCGGTGGTGGCGCGACCCCTCGCGGCGTCGAATCTCGGCGGCGGCCTCGTAGCCGTCGATGATCGGCATCTGGCAATCGAGGAGGATCAGGTCGTAGTCGTGCTTCTCCAGCGCCTCCAGCGCCTCCTTGCCGTTCGCCACCGAGTCCGCCACGTAGCCGAGCTTGTAGAGCTGGCTCATGGTGAGCTTCATGTTCAGGAAGTTGTCCTCGGCCAGCAGCACGCGGATTCCCTTGCGCTGCTCCGGCGTCGCCGCCGGCGGCCGGGCCCGGGAGTCGGATGGTTGCGCCGCCGGACGTGTCGCATGCACAGCGGCGTGAGCCAGTGCGATGGTCAGGGCATCGAACAGCTCGGATTGCCCCACAGGCTTGGCCAGGTAGGCGCTGATTCCCGACTCGCGCATGGCCTCTTCGTTCGGCTCGCGGCTCCCATCGAGCAGGAACACCATGCGCGTTCCGGCAATCGCCGGATCGTTCTTCACTTCACGGGCGAAGGCCAACTCGCTAACGTCGGGCATCCGGTCGAAAATCACCACGCGATACGGATCGCCAGCCGCTGCGGCGCGGCGAAGAATGGCGAGTGCCTCGGCACCGCGCTCGGTCCCATCCTCAATGACATCGACGCGCATCTCCCACGTCGTCGCAAGGTAATGCTGCACGACCCTGCGGCTGGTGGCGTATTGATCGCACAGCAGGACCCGCTTGTCCTTGAGCTCGAGGTCCGAGGTCGGGATCGGCGAGCGCGAGCCGGCCGGCTTCGGGAACGGAATCGTGAAGAAGAACGTCGATCCGACGCCGGGAACGCTCTGGACATCGATCAAGCCGCCCATCGTCTCCACGAGATGCCGCGCTGTGGCCAGACCCAGCCCGACGCCTTGATAGCGCCGCGTGCTCGTGGCATCGATCTGCGAGAATTTCTCGAACAGCAACAGCCGGTCTTCGATGGAAATCCCGATGCCGGTGTCGCGCACTTCGAAGCGCACGACGCGGTGGGTATCCGTCTCGGTCTGCAACGCCACTCGCAGCGTCACGGAACCCTGTTCCGTGAACTTCACGCCGTTCTCCAACAGATTCCCCACCACCTGGCGGATCTTCGACTGCTGCCCGCGGAAGACTTGCGGCAGTTGCGGGTCGTACTCCATGCGGACCTCGAGGTCCTTTCCGAGCGCCGTCACCCGCATGACCTCGACGATTCGCTGCAAGGTGCGTTGGAGGTCGAAATCGCCATGGATCGCCGCGAGCCCACCGGCCTCGACGGCGGAGACGTGGAGGATGTTGTTGACTACGGACAGAAGCTGCTCGGCATTCGATCGCGCCTGATGCGCGAAATCCTGCTGCTCGACATCGAGCCGCGTCGAGAGCAGGAGATCGATCATGCCGACGATGCCGTTCATCGGCGTCCGGATCTCGTGGCTCACGTTCGTCAGGAACTGGGTTTTCAGCCTCGCCGATTCGAGCGCCGCGTCGCGGGCCCGCCCCAGCTCCGCCTCGTACTGATGGCGGTCGGTGACATCGCGGAAGATGACTCGCGCAAGAACGCCTTTGCCGTCGATCGTCTTCGGATTGAGAGGACCCTCGACGATCATCCGCCGGCCGCCGGCACAGAGAAAGACCGTCTCGATGGTGTGCGTCTCCCCGGTGGACATGACTTGCTCGAGCGCCAGATTGAACTCCTCGCGCGCCGGCTGCTCGATGATGCGGAGCAGCGGCTGGTGAAGCAGGTCGTCCCGTGTTCGGCCAACGGCGTTGAAGAGGGCCTCGTTCGCATGCAGCAGGCGGCCCGCGGCATCGATGCTCAACACCAGGTCGGACGTTTTCTCGAAGAACTCCCGAAACCGCTCATCGCTCTCTTCGGCAGTAGCTTCGAGATCGGATAGGCGCTGCGCCAGGGACTCGCGCTCATGCCGCTCGATCCAGCAGGCGATCTCCGCCATCGCACTGCGGGCGCAGATGCCCAGCACGTGAACCTGCTCGGGCGAGATCGCCCGTGGGACGCGATCGAGGACCGCCAGCGCGCCGATGAAATCCTGGCCCAGGGAGAGCGGCACGCCTGTGAGAAAACGAATCTCCGGCGCACCCTTGACCAGCGGATGTTGGCGAAAACAAGGATCGGCCGCCGCATCCGGGACCACCACCAGCTCTCCGGCGACAGCGAGAGGCGTTGCCAGGGAGAACTGGCCGGGGAGGTTGTCCACATTCCAACCGTAGGCCCCGAGGATCCGGTCGCCTTCGCGGTCGATGAGAGTGACGATCGCCACTGGAGCGCCCGTGGCGTGCGCGGCATCGGCGGCAATGGCATCCAGCGCCGCGTCACGGCCCTTCCTGCCGTTGGCGAGCAACAGCGCTGCCGCTCTTCGCACTGGAGTCACCTCAGCAGTCATTGTCTTAAGCCTCCAGTTCACGTTGGCGGCTGTCCGGCGCAGGAAGACCCGATTCGCGCCGTCACTCTCGAATAGCCAGCGGGAGCCTACGACTCGGATACTTACGTACGGTTACAGGTGGAAATAATGACCCTGCCCGGCCGGACGGCCTCTCACCGCGACCGGGACAACGCATTCTGCTCCAACGGCGGCGAACTCGCAGCCGGAGTTCTACAAGAAATGCACTCCAGTTTATTTGCCGAGTCCCCGCTTCCCCCCTACCCACTCGTCCCACTGCTGGAAGGCCTTCATCTGCTCCACGAGGTGGTTGTCCGCGAGGAGTTTCTCGACCTCGGCACGGTTCTGCCGCGGCAGGCGATCGGCGGTGTTGGCGAAATACCAGACGATCGCCGCGTCGATGGCCTCGTTCTCGATGGCCTGCTTCGTGTCGACCTTATCGAAGGTATCGGACTCGGCGTGATACTCCGGCAGATAGGGCACTGGATCCTGGTTCGCGACAAGATTCGGTACGCCGGAGATGAGGAAGTCGAAATTGTCGGTGCCGTCGATGCCGTCGATCGGATTCTGCTGCTCCTTCGCCGAGTAGATGGGGCCGAGCGCCTCCTCGACACCGCGGCGAAGATCCTCGCGGCCGTTGAGGAAGAACCCCGTCGTCTTTCCCGAGCCGATGTCGGCCGTCAACATCATGACCACTTTCGGTAACTCCGAGGCGTGGGCACGGACGTACTCGCGGGAGCCGATCATTCCCTGCTCTTCGCCCGTGAAGAGAACGAAGCGGATCGTCCGCCGCGGCCTGAGTCCTGTGGCCCGGATGGCGCGTGCCAGGTCGATCACAGTCGCCGAGTTGACGCCGTTGTCGAGCGCGCCCGTTCCGAGGTCCCACGAATCGAGATGCGCGCCGAAGATCACGATCTCGTCGCTCTTGTCAGTGCCGCGAATCGTGCCTGCCACATTGCGGGCCGTCGCCGGCTCCTTGATCTTGCTCACCAGTCGTATCCGCACGCGCACCTGACCGCTCTCCATGAGGCGCACCATGCGCTCCGATTGATCGTGGGCTACGATCGCCACCGGGAGCTTCACGATCTCGCCGTCGAAACTGACCGGATGGCGATAGAGCAGCGACCGCGGCTGCGACGATTCGATCAGCATCGCCGCCACGCCGCTCTTGTGCGCCGCGTCGAGGAGCGTCAGGACGCGGAAGTAGTCGCCGAAGAGGTCGTCGAGGCTCTTCATGATCGCGCTGTGAACGAACGCGATCTTCCCTTTCGAGGGCGGCACTTTCGCGAGTGCCTCGGGCGATCCGTCGCCAAAATCGACCAGCGTAGCTTCGAGGGCCTCGCCTTTCGGCGTCGACACCGTCAACGGACATGCGACGATCCGCAGCGGGAACGCCTCGGGTGAAAGGCAGCTCGCGGTCGCGGCGTCGGAGCGCCACGTCGCAGGCAGCACGTAGCGCTCCAGGCGCACATCGTCCACTCCCGCGGCCCGCAGTTTCGCCGCCGCCCACTCCTCGGCGCGGACGCACGCCGGCGAGCCGGTCGGCCGGCCGCCGATCTTGTCCGTCAGCTCGCGGGTCTGGTCGATGACCACATGCGAGCCGCGGATCTCGGTCAGCAGTCTCGCGACGTCGTCGGCCGCGACAAGAGTCGAAACGCAGGACAGAAGGAGCACGGCGATGCCAAGTCGGCGCACAAACAACCTCCTCAGAGAAAATTTGATGCGAATAGTACGGTAGGAAACGAAAACCGGATGGATATGGATTGCGGCGGCATAC
>DASQGS010000421.1:0-3884 GCA_035632455.1 Thermoanaerobaculia bacterium
GAGATTCAGATGCAGCGTTGCGTCGGCATTGTCGTCGGTGCGCGCATCCTTCAGGTCCTCATTGAACGTGTCCTTGGCGCGCATCGGATCGTAGAAACTATAATTGCCATAGGCGGAGAACGCGGGATAAGCGGGACTCAGCGTGATCGAGGCGGCGATCCTGCGCCCCGCGGCGGGTGTGCCGAAGAGGTTGCGAAGCGTGACCAGCCCCTTCAGATCCTCGGGCGAGACCCAGCCCGATACGACCTCGCGCGAAAAATGCGTGGAGATCTTGAGGCGGTCGGGGAGGAACTCCTGGATGCGCACTGTGGTCGATCCAAGGAGGCCCGCTGCCTGGTTGTCCTTGACGATGTAGAGATCGACGGTATAGGTCCCTGTGGGCGATGTGTCCTGCGTGGTATAGCGCGATTCCTCAAAGCCGGACGGCGATAGCCGCATTTTCTCGCGCTTGACGACGAGCCCTCGGGCGTCAGTGACGACGGCCTCGACCGGCACGCCCTCGATGTTCTGCGACCAGTCGCTCGGCTTGACCACAATTCCTATGTGAAACTCGTCGCCCGGCCTGTAGATCCCGCGGTCGGAGAACAAATAGGCGCTGAGCCTGTCCGCGGTCGCGGCATTGGCGACGCCGCCGACGTCGAATCGGGACATGTCGAGACGCCGCTCGCGGCGATCGCAGGGGATGAACGATGTATCGTTTCCCTTGCGGGCCAGGTACAACACCGGCGTCTGTTCGCGCTTGAAGTTTGTGAGCTTCGGGAATTGAACATGCCCGTCCTCGCCCGTCGTCGCACTGAGAACGCCCATGCCGTTGCTGCCGATGACCTGCACGGCGACGCCCGCGACCGGCTCACCCCTGGCGATCGACTGGACGAAAACATCGTGCGTGCCGTCGAGCGCGTCTTTGACCAGCAATCCGAGGTCCGTGACCACAATCAAGCGGCTATCCTTACCCGCCGTGGCGCTCTTTGTGAGCGGGTCGTAGCCCTCGGCTGTAAAAAAGAAGACCCCGCGCCGATCCGCTCCGCCGACATCGAGATACTTCGTGAAATCGAACGAAATGTATTGCGACTTGCCGTGGGGCAGCTTCGCGAGCTCGCGGATCTCCGTGAATCGCTCGGAGATATTGTCCTGGCTGAAATTGTAATTGCTGAAGTCGGGACGGCGGAAATCGCCGCTCGTCTGGCTCACGAGGTGCTGCAATTGATTCGGGAGGACGCGGCCGACCTCGAAGCGGACGGCGTCGACGTCCCGGGCATAGAGCGGCACTTTCTTCTCGCCGCTCATGCTCAGCAGTGCGCCCTGCGAGAGAATCCTCAACTGGCGCGGGAACTCCGGCACGCGCTGAATCGAGTCCCATGTTTCGCCGAGCACATAGCCGCCGAAGGACTTGATGCCTTTCGTGACGCGCACATACACATAACGGCCGACGTCCGCTTTGTACTTGAAGCTGTGCAGGGACGTGAAATCCTTCTCGGCGGGGATGGCATCGAGGGCCAGGGCCTCGGAGATCTTCAGGATCTCGGGTCCGATCTTCGTCGTGTCGTGCCAGGCATAAGCGAACCGGCCGTCGTCGAGTTTCTTGTCCGGGTTGTGGACCGGCAGTACGAACGCGTTGACGCTCCGATTCATGTCCTTTTCAGCGACGCCGGTCGTCGTCTCGAGCACGAGCACTTGCTCCGGTTCATTGCGCTCATTGTCGACGAGCGACAGCGCGGCGGAATTGACGCGCAGGAAGCTGTAGAGCCCGGGCACGCTCACCTGACGCTCGATTTTCTTGTCGGTCGGCTGCCCTCCGCGGGCGGAGTGGATGCCGGCGTCGATCGTAATGACCATGCTCGTGTCCTTGAGCGGGATCGGGATCGGTGCCGAGTGCACATAGGCATTGAGCTTGAATTTGTCGTATGTGACGGTGTACTTGTCGCTCTGCGGCGCGGTGCCGAAAAGGCCGGGCGCGGCGCTTTCCATGTGCAGATTGAGGTGCTTCTCGAGATCGGCGACGTCAGCCGGATGGGTAAAGGTGATCGTAGCGACAACCTTCTTCAGGTTCGGGTCGGTCGGGTCCTGATAGAACTCCGCCGCGCTCACAGAGGCGTCGAAAGACGCGGAGGCGAACGTCAGCTCATAGGCGGCGAGCTTGATGTGAGCGGCGACAAGTCCTCGCTTCGGGATATTGATTGTGAATGATTGTCCGACCGGCCAATCGGTCTTTGGTTTGAAGCTGAGGTGATGATCGTCATCCCATTTCCAGAGACCGTCGATGGCTGGCGAGATCTCCGGTCCTCGGGTCAAGACCTTGCCGACCTTGTCGAGCGGGGCCACCGATCCGTCGAACTCAATCACCAGCGGGAAGACCTTCCACTTCTCGTTCTCATCCAGCTTGGTCAGCTCCGGCGCGATTGCCTTCAATGCGATCTCGACCGGCTTTGGCCGGTGCCGGTACCAATACGTTCCGCCGAACGCGGCGCCGAGGACAAGCAGCGCAATGAGCGCCCGCGAGGTGGCGGCGCGCGGGTTGCCGCGGGCCCACGCGACCAGCGCCGCCAATTGACGTCGCAGAAAATGAAGCCATCCCGGCGGATTCCAATGAAGGCTGCCGAACAGCGAGCGGAGCACCAGCAAGAGGACATTGCCGATTTTCCTGATGAACGAGAGGAGGGCAGCGGGAAGGTTCATCGTCTCTCCTCGACCGGGCGGATGTGAGTCGAGGAATTCTATCGCGTTCGATGCGGCATATCACACGAGCTTTCTGTCGCGGAGCTCGCGCTTGACGAAGGCGTAGATGATCGGGGCCATGATCACGCCGGCGACGCCGAACGCGGTCTCGCCGATCAGGATGGCCATGAGGATCTCCCACGCCTGCGAGTCGGTCTCGCCGCCGACGATGCGGGAGTTGATCAGGTACTCGAGCTTGTGGATGAGGATGAGGAACGCGAGTGAGGCGAACGCCGTCACGACCGACAATCCGAGCGACAGGATCACGATCACGGTGTTCGAGATCAGATTGCCGAGGACCGGAATCAGGCCGCAGGCGAACGTCAGGAGGACGATCGTCGTAGCGAACGGAATATGCTTTCCGAACGCCGGCAGGACGACGAGCAGGTAGATCGCGGTGAGAGTCGTGTTCACCGCGGAGATCTTGATCTGGGCCGTGGCGATCTGTGCGAAAGCGCGGGTAAAGCGGCTGACCTTGTCCGTGAGCGCGAGAGCCAGCGCGCCGCGCGGCCGGTCTTCGTGGTGAGTGACGTGCCGGAAGAAGACGAGGATCGCCAGCAGCAGCCCCATGATCACGTGAACCATGGTCATGCCGACGGTCCCGCCGGCGAGCTTCAGGGTCTCGGCGTGGGCCTTGAGCCATTCGACGATGGCGTCTTTCACGTTGTCCGCGTCGGTCAGGACGTCGGGGACGAGCTCCTCGCCGTAGTCGCCGAGCCAGGCTTGCGTCGACTGCAGAATCTCGGCCATCTTCGTCATCATAGCCGGGAGGTTGCCGGCATGCTGCCGGAGAAACGAGATCGTCAGCGCAATCGCGCCGACGATGAAGCCACCGCCGATCAGAGTGACGAACACCAGAGCCAGAGGCCGTGCCGCGCTACCGGACACGCGCCTCGAGAACCAATTCGAGATCCGGTCGAGAATCAGGTAGAGCGCGAGTCCGGCCACGACTCCCCAGACCAGGTGGCGGAAGAGCACGAAAAACAGCGCGACGCCGAGCAGCAGCCATGCCGTGATCTCTTCATTCGATGGTCTTGTTCGGGGGATGGGAGCAGCTTCCTCGCCGGCGGCTGGAGTGGCGGCAGCGATCACGGTCGCGGGCTCGCTCGCCTCATCCTCAGGCTTCACCGGCTTGAGAGTGTTCGGGCTCACGGGGCGATTGTAGTGCC
>DASQGS010000422.1:0-5838 GCA_035632455.1 Thermoanaerobaculia bacterium
TTGTCTATACGCCCGGCGATGAGCGGATTGCCGCTGACCGGGCGGGAGCATGGACCTGGAGCGTTCGTGATCTCGGGGCAAAGGTGGTTCGCGAGTTTACCAGCGTCGATCCCGCCGCGGGCGCCAGCGCGGCGCCCGGATCACAGTCGCGCGCCTGGAAGAGGGATCGCATCTGGCGCGACGGCGGTTCGCTCGTCGCCACGGTCCAGGCAGCGCAAACCGGCATTTCGACGACGATCGCACACTTTCACGTCGACCACCTCGGCTCGCCCCGCGTCGTCACCGACGGCGGTGGCGCGATGCTCGGATTTCACGCCTATTACCCATTCGGCGCCGAGCTCGACCTCGGGACGCACGAGTATCCCGACGAAGTCATGAAGTTCACAGGCCATGAGCGCGACATCACGGCGGACATCTACGTCCTCGACAACATGCACGGACGCTATTACAGCCCGATGGCTGGGCGCTTTCTCTCCGTCGATCCGGGGCGCTCAGGCAGCTTATCAGCCCCTCAGACACTTGGGCGCTATTCATACGCGCGCAACAATCCGATTGCCAGAATCGATCCCAATGGACTCATGGACATCCGGACTGCCGACGACAAATCGATGATGGAGAGCCACGCTGTTCTGATCACCATTGCACAACTGAAAGCCTCCACGGCGTCAGGATTCGAATACGGAGCCCTCGTCGGAAAGAACGCCGACGGCTCATACATGGCATCACACCTGTACACGACCCACAATCCAACGAACGTCGGTTCGGCCGGCGAGGTCACGCGTACGGCCGACAACAGGGTCGTGATCACAGGCACCGACGTTACGCCCACAGCGGCGTGGCACACACACTTGCCCAAAGGGCGGTACCCCGACCCCTCAAATAACACGAAAGATCTATTGATAACCAACAACACTGAGCCGAGCTCGGCCGCCACAACGAGCACTAATCAACCGGGCGACATCGAGTTTGTAACCGGTACCAAGGTTCCGGGCTTCATTCTCGTGCCGTCAGAGAGCACATTGCTGAAGGTTAACGCGGATGGAACGTGGAACCCGGTGCTCACGGGGACACAGTTCGATCAATTGATGGCTGACGCGCAAGCTGAACAGAATATCGATCTCCTTCCGATGAGCAACCGCGACTTCTCCGCGGCCGACCTCGCTCCTGCCCCAAAGTGACAAAGATGAGGAATTGAAATGATGAGAGCAACTCTGTCGGTCATGGTCACCGCCGGTCTCTCGACGGCCGCAGAGTTGCGTTATGTGGTATGCCTCTCTACCTCGGCGTCAATCGCCGATGGGTGAGAGAGCCCATCGCAAGATCCGGATACGGACGAACAGCCAGCCTGGCGCCCGTCCTTAATCCGCCGCTCCGATCAGCACGAACGGCGACCAATAGTACGGGTGCCTGTAGCGCGGGTCATGCAATACCGCAAGCCGCGCGTCGCGCAGGGCCGCAGCTTTCGCGAAGGGGCGTCCGGCGGCGCGTTGTTTGAGCCATTTGCGATAGAAACTCTCCATCAGCGCTTCGGTTGTGGCCGAGCCGACGCGCCATTCGCTGGCGATCACGGAGGGGCATCCGGCGGCGAAGACGGTCCAGGTCAGCCCGATGAGTCCTTCGCCGGCGTGGACGTCGCCGCGCGCCGTGTCGCACGCGGACAACACGACCAGATCGGCGCGGAGGGGCAGCTTCATCATCTCCCGGGCCTCGAGCGCTCCGTCCTCGGCGTCGTTGCTGCGCCGCGCCAGCAGCAGTCGCGAGTACATAGGATTGGCGTTGTCGATCACGCCGTGCGTCGCGAAGTGGACGATCGCATACTCCGGTGCTTCCGCCTTCGCGCGCGATTCGAGAGCCTCGGCGCCGACGTAGACCGTGCTGCCACTCGGCCCGAAAAGAGCGGCGATGGCCTTCACCTCGCGCTCCGCCTCCGGAATCGGCGCAAGAGCCGTCCCTCGCTCAGCAGGCTCGAGGCGCGCGCTCTGCGGAGTCGCCAGACGAGGATTGCCAAAGCCGAGGAACAGGTGCGCTCGTGCGTCGACACTGTTCGCCGACCGATGCGCGCCCTCGCCGAGGAGAACAGCCGTGGAGGGCGCGTAATGATAGGTCCGCGTCTCGATCGCGAAGCTGCCGCTCCGGTCGACCAGCGTTTCAAACGGAACGCGCCACAACGCGTCGTCCGGCACGATCGAGACGATCGTCGCACTTCCCGCCGCTTCGAGCGCAGGCTCGAGCAGAATGTGAAACAGCTCGCGCGCGTCCGCCTTGTACGCGGCGTTGCGCGAGGCGAGCTCGCTCGCGAACCGATTGACGAGCCGGGTCAGAGCCTCTCGCTCGATCATCACAGTCCGAACCGTGATCTGCGGCCCGCGCGTGCCATGCCGAACACCTTGCTGAACGATGAACAAATGCAACCGGTCGGAGCTGACGACATACTCGACCAGGGCTCTCCTGCCGTTGAGCAGAAGCGGCGCCAGAGAAGAGATCGACCGCAGATCACCTGCACCACGCGCGCTCTGAAGGCGCGGGTAATGGGCGTCGAGCACAGCCCGATGCGACTCCAGATCGACGCGGGCCTTTTCCACCGCAATTGCCGAGCCGGCCGGACCCGACGCCGCGGCCCGGTTCGCCGCGGCGAGCGCGCGCTCAAGCCGTCGATCCTCGGCCAGGTCCGCCGGCGGAATGTCCAGCGCGGCGTTCGACCGCTCCTGGCTCAGGATGTCCAGCAGCGTGCGCGCCTTCGCTTTCTCCGCCACGAGAAACGCCTCATCGTACTGATGATCCTCGACGAGAAGATCGACGAGCATGACGTAGGCCGCGGCGGCCGGCTCGAAGAAGAGCTCGAATTGCCGCTCGCCTCCGGCCAGTTGTGCGCGCTCCTGCTCGCCATAGTCGACGGCCGAGCGGAGAGCCGCGTACGTGGCCGCGCGATCGCCGAGCGCGAGGTGAGCTTTCGCCGCGATCAGCCACGGTGTGAAGCGCGCCACGTTCTGTTGCCTGGCCCGCAGGCCGATCGCGCGCTCGGCGGTTTGGATGGCGTCGTCGTATCGCTGTTGGGCGAGCCGGACCCGTGCCATGGTCTCCAGCGCGCGGGAGAGGATGTCAACTTCCTGGGTTCCCTCCGAATTGCGAACCGCCTCCTGAGCCGCCGCGTCTGCGGCGGCGAGATCCTTCTGCTGCAAGCGGTCGACGGCGATGTCGATGTATGCCTCCGAGGCGATCGGTTTGAGTGCGCCGGTGGCCCGCCGGATGACATCGTCCTCGGCCGCGCGGAAGTCCGAGGTCCGGCCCAGCCGGAGATTGCAACGCGCCAGCATCTGCGTCGCTGAAAGATAAGCGGCCTCGAAATGCACTTTCTCGGCGTACTCGCGGGCGCGGCGCAGATGGACGGCGGCGACCTCGAAATCGTTTTCGAAGGCGTAGATGTCGCCGAACGTTGCCTCGACCTCATAGAGGTTGATAACGATGTTCAACCTCGTGGCGATGTCGCGGGCCATCTCGAGGTATGGGAAGCAGGCGCGATAGTCGCCGTGCTCCTCGTGGGCGACCGCGACCTGCACGGCGGCGCGCGCGACCAGCCCCTGGTCCTCGATGTGGTCGCGATCCGCCACAACTCTCTCGAAGAGCGGAAGGGCCTTCATCGAGTTCCCGTCGCGCCACTGGAAGGCTCGCGCCTGATTGAGCAGACCGGACGCGAGCACGTCCGGATTGCCGGTGCGCTCCGCGAGGGTCACCGCCTCTTCCGCGGTGAGCAAGGCTTTGGCGGCATCAGGTTTTGGTCCGAGGCGCTCGGCGATGGAATCGAGAGCCAAGGCCGTCGAGCGCGCGCTATCGTCGCCCGTGAGAGCAGCGAGCTCCCGCAGCGCGGCCGTGAGTCGCTCCAGCGCATCGAACTGACGCCGGTTGATGAGCGCCGTCGATTGGATCCGCAGCCCGCGGTAGAACGTGGAGTTGAGCAACTCGGCGTTCTCGCGCACCAGCGCCCGCGCCTCGTCGACGCTCTTCGTCGTTCCGAGGCGATCGACGAGGTCGTCTTCTTTCCATGACCAGCGATCGACGCGCCACTCACCCTTCTCGCGCCTCATCCCGATCGTCGCGTGCTCGACATCGATGATCAGCCGCCCTGTGACCCTGCTGACCTTGGCCCGTGCCGCGACCACCGGAACCTCGGCATGATCGCCGTCGATCCGCGGCTCCTTCGCGTCGAACGCGATCAACGTCACGCACTTGACGCGCTGTTCCACGGCGATGTCGGCCAGATGCGCCGGCTCGACTCCCTCGGCCCACACGCGCTTGAACGCCTCAACGTCCCCCTCGGAGAAGCTGACATAGAGCGCCCTCGCCACGGCGACGGGACTCTCGGCTGCGCAAGCCGGCGCAGCGATCGCGAGGGTTGCGATCAGTAACACGCAGACTCGCATCACGTTTCTCGATTCGCGCGCCGGACCATTGCGCGAGGCGCGTTCCGAGCCTCGGCGAGACAGAGAGGTAACCAGGTTTCTCAACGCATTCCCTATCGCCATGCCGACATTCTATCGAAGCACAGGGGCGCGCTTCGTCGATGGCTTGATGACTCACTCCGCGCGGGATTCTCGCGCCGGAGGCGCAGTGGCGAGTGGCACACGGAATTCGAGATGCCGCCCCGGTGGGGTGGCGGGAATCCCGCGACGCAGTGCCGGGCATACACCGAAAAGGGGCTGTCAAGATTGCGCCGTGGCGTCTATCCTGACAGACAAGAATTCGTCATGAACGCGCGGGATACAGACAGCAGCCCTTCGCCGGGCACGCCTGAGACGCCGTCATACGATTACGACGTCTTCATCTCCTACAGCAGCCAGGACAAGAAGTGGGTGCGCGGCGAGTTGCTGAAGCGGATCGAGCAAGCCGGCCTTCGCGCCTTCATCGACTATCGCGATTTCAGGCGAGGAGCACCGAGCATCAAGGAGATGGAGCGCGGCGTGACGGTGTGCCGGAAAACGCTGCTCGTCCTCACGCCCGATTTCATCAAGAGCGGATGGACCGAGATCGAGAGCATCATGCTCGCGACTCTCGACCCTGCGAATCGGGAGATCCGCACGCTGCCGCTGCTCAAAACGCCGTGCGACCAGCCTCTCCGCATTCGGTCTCTCACCCACATCGACTTCACCGTCGGCGCCGATCTCGCCCTCGCCTGGCGCCAGCTCCTCACCGCCCTCGGCGCGCCGCCGGAGCCGGTGCAGGCCGTGCCGCCGGCGCGCGACAATTGGTACCTCGCCCATCCCTACGCCATGCCGCCGAACTTCACCGGGCGCGTGGCCGAGCGGGCGATGCTCACGCAATGGCTGACCGCGGACGCCGCGCATCCACTGCTCGTGCTCCGCGCCCTCGGTGGCTTCGGCAAGAGCGCGCTCACCTGGCATTGGCTCCTGCACGATGTCGTTCCCGCCCAATGGCCGCGCGTCGTCTGGTGGAGCTTCTACGAAGGCGACGCCAGCTTCGAGAGCTTTGTCGCCAAGACACTGCATTACTTGAGCGACGGCCGCGCTGACATCGCCTCCGCGACCTCCGCGTCTCCGCGTGCACAACTCGACCAGCTGCTGCGAATGCTCCATTCGGGCGGGACGCTTCTCATCCTCGACGGCTTCGAGCGTGCCCTCCGCGCCTTTGGCGGCCTCGACGCGGCGTATCGAGGCGATGAAGCCGCACATACCGAGAGCGGCGAGTCCGACTGCATCTCGCCGCTCGCCGAGCTGTTCCTGCGCAATGTGGCCACTCTGCCGGGAATGCGCAGCAAAGTCCTGCTCACTACACGACTCCGGCCCGCGCCGGTGGAGACGCGTGGCGGCATCCTGCTGCAAGGCT
>DASQGS010000423.1:0-18420 GCA_035632455.1 Thermoanaerobaculia bacterium
ATCGTCGAGCTCGATGATGCGATCGCGAAGCACTACGAATACCTTTGCGCTTCGGGTGAGCTCGATCGCCGCAATCGCGAGCGCGTCCGTATCCGGATCGAGACCCAGCTCAAGGAGCGTTTCCTCGAGCGCCTCGTCGGCGGAACGGTGCCGCGCGAGGAGTACGAGCGCTTGCTCGATGACGTCTTGGGAAAGCGGAGCAATCCGCATGATGCGGCGGAGGAGTTGTTGGGACGGGTGAAGTTTTGATCGCGGGCTTGATCTTCCGACTCTGGTAGAGTCCCGAATCTCAACGAACTGTTGGCAGCGAAGCGATGCTCGGGCTCGGGAGCGGGCTCGGACTCGGGAGTGTCGGCTGTGTGAAAGGAAACGACGAATCATGAAGCGATTGGCGATATCCATGGTGAGTGTTCTTGCGGCAGCTCTCTTGACGACGATGCCGGGCTTCGCGCAGACCGACCCGCATGCCGAGCATGCGAAAGAGAAGCCCGCGGCAACGGCCACAGCGCCGGCTCCCGCGGCGCCGGTGAACGAGGCCATCCCGCCCGATGCTGACCGTGCGAAGGAGGCCCTCGCCAAGTCGCCGCGCCATGGAGAGTGGGTCGATCTCAAGCTCCCGGACGGCGTCAAGCTCCTGACCTGGGTCGTCTATCCGGAGAAGAGCAAGAAGGCCGGCGTGGTCATCGTCATCCACGAGATTTTCGGCATGTCGGACTGGGTTCGCGGCGTGGCCGATCAGCTCGCCAAGGACGGATTCATCGCCATCGCGCCGGACTTCCTCTCCGGCAAGGGACCGAACGGCGGCGGCACGGAATCGCTCGGCGAGGATGCGACGAAGGTGATCCGGACGCTGACCCCGGACATCGTGAATGCTCGCCTCGACGTCGTTCGCGAGTACGCACTGAAGATCCCTGCCGCGAACGGCAAGATCGCAACTATTGGCTTCTGCTGGGGTGGAACGGCGAGCTTCGGCTATGCCGTCGCGCAGCCCAAGCTGAATGCGGCAGTGGTCTATTACGGCACCTCGCCGACCGACGCCGCGGCCTACGCGAAGATCAACGCGCCGGTCATCGGTCTCTATGGCGGCGATGACGCGCGAGTCGACGCCACCATCCCGACATCCGAGACGGAGATGAAGAAGCTCGGCAAGCCGTATACGCCAAGTGTCTTCGAAGGAGCGGGCCACGGTTTCCTGCGCCAGCAGTCGGGAAAAGACGGCGCGAACCGGAAGGCGGCGGAAAAGGCGTGGCCATTGACGCTGGCGTTTCTGAAAAAGGCGCTGGATTGAGGGGGCATTCGGTGGTCAGTCATTCGAACGCCTTGAAGCGTGCGATTCTTCAGGCGCGAGCCATCCGGTAGTCTCCGCGGAGCGAAGCCGCCCCGGCTGCTTTCGGGACGGCCGCACGCTCCCCTCAGCTCCGAAAATACGCCCGGTCCAACGCCCGATACTGCACGGCCTCCGACACGTGCGCGGCATCGATCTTTTCGACGGCTGCCAAGTCTGCGATGGTCCTTGAGACTTTGAGAATGCGATCGTAAGCTCGGGCCGAGAGGTTCAGGCGCTCGATGGCTTGCTCGAGAATCTTCCGCGAGGCCGGGTCGAGCTCGCAGTGCTTGCGCAGATGGCGCGAGGTCATCTCGGCGTTGCACTGGATCGCGGTGCGGCGGAAGCGCTCGCGCTGCACTTCGCGGGCGGTCTCGACGCGCTCGCGGATCGCCGAGGACGGCTCGCCCATGGTCGTCGAGGCGATCTCCTCGGTGCTCAGCGCCGGCACTTCGACCTGCAGATCGATGCGATCGAGCAGCGGTCCTGAGATTCGTCCGAGGTAGCGCGAGATCTGCTGATCGCCGCAGGTGCACGGCCTGCGTCCATCATTGAAATAGCCGCATGGACAAGGATTGAGCGCGGCGGCGAGCGTGAAGCGCGAGGGGAAGGTCAGCGTCCGCAGAGCGCGGGCAATCGTTACGATGCCGTCCTCCATCGGCTGGCGCATGACCTCGAGGACGTCGCGGCGGAACTCCGGGAGCTCGTCGAGGAAGAGCACGCCGTGATGCGCGAGGCTGACCTCGCCAGGCTTCGGCATCGAGCCGCCGCCGACGAGGCCGGCGTTCGAGATCGTGTGGTGCGGCGCGCGGAACGGGCGGCGCATGAGAAGTCCGCTGCCCGGCGAGAGCGTGCCGGCGACCGAGTGGATCTTGGTCGTCTCGATCGATTCTTCGAGCGAAAGGCGCGGAAGAATGGAGGGCAGGCGTTTGGCGAGCATCGTCTTGCCGGAGCCGGGCGGGCCGATCATCATGACGTTGTGCCCGCCGGCAGCGGCGACTTCGAGCGCCCGCTTCGCCTGCGCCTGACCGCGCACCTCGGCGAAGTCGGCGGGCTCGATCGCCGGCTCGGTCGCCGGGATCGACTTCGCGGCAGGAAGCCGCGACTCGCCGCGCAGGTGATCGATCAGCGCCGGAAGGTGAGGCACGCCGATCACGCGCACGGATTCCACCGCCGCCGCTTCGTTGGCATTCGCGAGCGGGACGATGAGCTCCTGGATCGTGCGGTCGCGCGCCAGCGACGACGAGATCGAGAGCGTGCCGCGGACCGGCGCGACGGAGCCGTCGAGCGATAGCTCGCCGACAAAAAGCCGCCCGTCCATCAGGCCCTCGGTGAGGTGCTCGGACGCCAGAAGAATGCCAAGCGCGATCGGGAGGTCGAAGCCCGAGCCTTCCTTGCGGACGTCGGCGGGGGAGAGGTTGACGGTGATGTGGCGCTGCGGCAGGTAGTAGCCGCAGTGGTAGAGGGCCGAGCGGACGCGGGAGTACGACTCGCGAACGGCGGCGTCGGGGAGGCCGACGAGAGTAAACCCCGGCTGGCCCGTGCAGGTGCGGGAGTCGACCTCGATGATGATTCTGACAGCGTCAATTCCGAGGGTCGCGGAGCTCCATACTTTGGCGAGCATGGCGGTCAAGCGACCGAGCGGAAGTCCCAATCCGAGGCTACCTCGGAAGCGGAGCAATGGCAAGTGGCGAGATCGATCCTGATCTATTGCGCAGTATGGCGGGAATTCCATCACGAACTCTTTGGGCGCGCATAGGAGCCAAAATCGTGACGACGCGAAGTTTTTTCTTTGGGTGACCGGACGGTTTTGGCGCCGGGGCCGGGGGAGAGGAGGCGACCTCCAGCGAGCGAGTCGGCGCCCAGGCCGGACATCCGGCACGGAAGCCACGACTGCTAACTCATTCAATCTGAAGGATAAAGGAGCCGAATCACGGTTGGGATACAGCCTCGAAAGGGAGGCAATCCGGCATCAATTCCGAATAACTATTGCTACCGGCATGTTTTTCGGGGCGCCAAAACGATGGCGATAAATCGTTGACAAAAACGTCTGAGATTTTATGATCTAATCACGTACTTCACTGGGTCTGTGACGGGTGAGGAGTCGGAGTATGCCTTTCGAGAAATGGGAGCCGCAGCAGGAGTTCGAGCGATTCCCCGCGTCGGCGACGATCGTCCAATCGCGCCTGATTCGCCTGCCGACGCCGGTGGCCAGCATGCTGCGGTTGCGCGGCAAGAACAGCGCCAATCTCTACTACGACAAAAAGAAGAAGCTGATCGGAATCCGCGCCCTCGACAAGAAGGAGGAGGGAGCGGCGAAGATCCGGCAATCCGACAAATCGACCTCACTCCACGTGCCGAGCTTCTTTCGGGCCTACGATATCGACGTGCCCGGCATCAAGCGCTTCCATTGCTGGTATGACGAGAAGGAGCGCATGGCCATGATCGACATCTCGAGGCCATCGCCACGCGGCCGTCCGGCCGGCACGTAGCGCTCTTGGTCTGCGGCGGTTCTATGGACTGCGGCGGCTCGCTGCCGCTTTCGTTGACCACTCGCGCAGACTCGGCCAAACACGGAAGGGGTGGCACAGACAAGAGTGTCTGTGCCACATCTGTCTGCATTGGTGGCACAGACACTCTTGTCTGTGCA
The DNA here is from genome assembly GCA_035632455.1 of Thermoanaerobaculia bacterium. Taxonomy (GTDB): domain Bacteria; phylum Acidobacteriota; class Thermoanaerobaculia; order Gp7-AA8; family Gp7-AA8; genus DASQGS01. The sequence continues at coordinate 3,975 of DASQGS010000423.1, forward strand.
AAGCGGCGGCTTTCGCCGCCGCTCTCCTAATCAGTTGCCCGCGGCGCGGCGGTGCGTCGGCTTCTTGGCTTCGGGGATCATGGCGAGCATCTGCGCGATGGCTTCGTCGCTGATGGTGTACTCCATGTCCTTGAAGACCGGGAGTCCCGATGCCATCGCCGGCGTGGCGCCGTTGTTGGCGAGGTAGTTTGCGACCGACGCCACCGGGAACGACTTGCCGTAGGCGGTATTGATGGTCTTGATGTACTCGTTGGCGAAGAGCGTGTAGCCGAGGTCGGTCATGTGGAAGCCGTCGAAGCTGAAGATACCGCCGGTGAGGAACGCGGCGTTGAGCGTGAACGGTCCGACGGTCACGCCGGTAGCCGCGCGGTCGAACAGGCCCTTGATATCGGCCACCGGGATGTTGCGCGCCTGGGCGGCCGCAATGATCGCGGTGTTGTAATCAGCGGCGCGTTGCTCGATCGCGGCGATCTCGGTCGGCGTCAAGGTGTCGCCGTCCGGAAGGGGCTTGCCGACGTCGGGAAGCTGATTGAACGGCGGGACGGCCTTGAGCGCTGCCGGAATGCCGTAGCCGGTGGAGAGGCGCGTGGCGGCGGTCAGCAGGACGAGGCTGCCTGGTGGAAGCTGGCCGAAGTTCGTTCCCGTGCTGTCGAGAGCGGCAACGTAGTAAATCGGCTTGCCGTCGGGGCCGAGGACCGGCAGGCGTGTGCTGGGATCGATGATGAACGGCGGAACCGTTCCGGCGATCGGTGCGGTGGCGATGTGTGTCGGCAGTGTTCCGACGACGATGCCCGCGGTCGGCGCGCCGGCGACGAGCTTGTCGAGCATGGCGCCGTACGCGGTCTTGAAGGTGTCGAGCGGAGTGAGCGCGTTCGGCGTACCGGAAAGAACCGCGCCGAGGACATCATTGCCGCCGATCCAGACGCTGATGAACGTCGGTCTCTGCGCCAGAGCCTGGTCAACCTCGGTGCCGAGGCCGCGCAGGATAAATTGGGCGAAGACCTTGGCGGTGCTGGTCGGGGACTCCTTGCCGGTCAGCGTCGTGACGTCGCTGACCGTGGCGCCGGGGACGCTGAGGTTGTTGTAAGGACGGGCGAGATTCAGATTCGTCGGCGAGCCCTGGCCTGCCTTGGCGGTGATCGTCGGCGGATACTTGATGATGTCGAGGAGCTGGAGCTCGGCGGCGATGCCCGGCTCGCTGACCAGCGGCTGCTGGAAGTCGGGCGCAGCGGTCTGCCGGGCGATGATGGCCGGATAGCTGAACTGCTGGTGGCTCACGTTGAGCGAGCCGCTGCTGAAGCCGGCGCCGTAGCTGTCGCCGATCGCGACGTAGCGTGTGAAATCACCGGTTCCCTGAACGGCGAAGGCGGGGATGGCAACCAGCGAAGCGAGCGCCAGTGCCGCTGCGAAGATTGTAAGGCGTGGATTGCGGGTCATGCGGTTCTCCTTTATCGAGATGACGTCGCGCGTCTAGAACTTGTACCCGAAATCGATGGTGATCAAGTTCGCATCGGTCTTGTAAGTGCCGTTGAAGTGGTCGAGGTTGATGCCCTGGGTGCTGCGGTTCTTGAAGTGCAGGGCGAACTCGGTCACGTCGATGAGGAACGGTCCGCTGTGCCAGCCCAGGCCAAAGGCCACGCCCTCGCGATCGGAGTCGGGAAGGAGCGGGCCAACGCCCTCGGTCGGCTGCGGATTCTTGTCGTACACGCCGCCGATGCGGGCATCCCAGTTCTGTCCCAGCGTGCGATTCACGCCCAGGCGATAGGAGAACGTGTCCTTCCAGTTCTGCGGGCGATGAAGGTTGTTCGCCGGCGTCTGCGTGAAGATGATGTCGAGGTTCTGGAACTTGCTCCAGGTCGTGTGCGTGATGTCGGTCTCGATCGTCCAGTTCGTGAAGCCTGTGTAGGCGATGCCGCCGATCAACGTGGCCGGGAAGTTGATCTGCGTGGTGATCGGCTGGTTTGGCGGAAGGCCTGCCTTGACTACCGCATCGAGCTCCGCGTTGCCGGTCGGAATCTGCGTGAAGACGGCGGTGCCTTTGTAGTTGATCTTCATGTCGCCGCGATACGAGAGACCGAAGCGCCAGGAGCTGTTCGGCTTGAGGAGGATGCCGACGTTGTAGCCCCAGGCGGCGTTGTCGAATCCGCTGTCGAGGCCGACGTGAGCCACGTCGGAGATCCGCTGCGTGAACGGATTCACGATGCCGTTGTTGCGGGCCAGGATGACGTGCGAGCGCCTGTACTCCGCGCCGAGGCCGATGGCCAGTCGCCCGTCATCGGTCTGCCACGCCACGGCGGGCTCGATGGAGAGAGTCTTGAGGTTTGCGTCCTGCGAGATGAAGCGGCCGAGGTAGGTGTTCGGGTTCGCCCAATCCGTGCGAAGGCCGAACGGCGTGAAGACGCCGACGCCGAACGTGAGGTTCTTGCCGATCGGGACGATCGCGTAGCCGTTGGGCGGTACGAACAAGTGGCGCTTGTACTCGGCCCTTGTTCCGACGGTGTACGGATCGTTGGGATCGCCTCGGAATTCGTTCGTGAAGCTGATGCCGGTGCCGCCGCCCAGGATCGCCATTTTTCGCTGTTGGGCGATGCCCGCGACGTTGTAGAAGATCGCGGAGGGATCGTCGGCAGTCGCTGCGAACGCGCCACCCATGCCCGTCGCCTTCGAACCCTGTTCGAAAATGGAAAATCCGGAGCCGAACGCGACCCCGCTGACCGCGATGAGAGCAGCCGAGATTAAAAGCAGAAGCCTTGTCGTTTGCAAAGGACGCAAGGGTGACCTCCTCGTCGTTATGATTCGAATTTGCGGCGCTGAAAACGCCGGAATGATAGCACGGTCTCCCGGCGAACGGGCGCGCAAAACCTCAATGCAAATCAAGCATTTCCGGTCGTTCCGAGACTCGAGAAAAGAGATTCCGATGAAACGTCTGTCCGCCGCATTGCTCACTCTTCTCGCCGCGTCACCGCTCGCCGCGGGCCTCACGTACCGATTCCAGACCTCAACCTCCGGCATCCAGAGCTCGACACTCACGGGGAAGGTGACCGTTGCCGCGCCGAACATGAGGGTCGAGGTCCTTCATGGAGACGGCATCCTCTTCCAGGATGGGCAGGTCGTCCTATCGAAGGATGGAAGCCAGACGCTCACGGTGATCGATCCCGCGAGCAAGAGCTACTACGACCTCAGCCTGGAGCAGACGTTCGGCGGCGCGAATTCGCTTCTCACGCAACTTGGCGGATCGGTCATGATCACATTCGAGAACCCGAAGGCCGATGTGAAAAACCTCGGTGACGGCGGAACGATCGAAGGCTACCCGACGCGCCGCTACGCCGTGACGTTCTCGTTCGACCTCGTGTTCGATGCCATGGGCCAGAAGATGCGATCGCGCGTGACGACCTCGAGCATGAACTGGATGACCGAGCGCATCGGCGCGGACGCCATGAGCTTCCTTCAACTGCAAGGCTTCCGAACGGGAATCGATGCCGTCGACAAGCTCATGGCATTGCAGGCGACGAAGATCAATGGCTTCCCGCTGAAGCAGGTCACGACAGTCACGGTCTCCCAACCGGGCGGGCGCGACGTGACCTCGACGTCGACAACTTCCGTAACCGGAATCCAGAACGCGTCCGTGAACGCCCAGGAGCTCGCCATTCCGGCCGGCTACAAGAAGGTCGAGAGCCCGATGGATAAGATGCTGCGGAGGATAAGCGCGGCGGCGGAACCATAGGAGCGCGGCGTTACGGCCGCGGGCAGGCGGCGAGGGATCTTCTTTCGCAGAGATTCGAAAGGATCAGACGGATCCGACCGATCGGACCGATCACGATGGCGTTGATATCTCTCCGAGCAACTCCTTTAGAATCTCGTTTGCCAGCTCGGCCTTCGCCTTCCCCCTTGTTTCTTTCATGAGCTGGCCCACGAGAAAGCCGAAGACCTGGGCTTTTCCGCCGCGGTACTGCTCGACCGAGCCGGCATTCTTCTCGAGGACACGCTGTGCGGCCTCGCGGATCGCGGCGGGATCGGAGATCTGCGAGAGTCCCTTGCGCTCGACCATGGCCTCGGGTGCCTCGCCGCTGGTCGACATCTCCTCGAACACTTCCTTGGCGATCTTCCCGCCGATGGCTCCGCTCTCGATCATCTTGATCAGGCGGCCGAGCATGGCTGGTGTGACGCGGTAGCTTTCGATTCCGATCTTGCGGTCGTTGAGAACGCGGAGCACTTCGTTGCGGACCCAGTTGGCGGCGAGTTTCGGATTGGCTGACGCCTCGGCGGTGGCATCGTAGTAATCGGAAAGCTCGCGCGTGGCGACGAGAGCCTCGGCATCGGCGTAGGGGAGGGCGAGGGCGCGCTGGTATCGCTCCATGCGCGCAGTTGGAAGCTCGGGAAGCGAGCGGCGGACGTCTTCGATCCACTCCGAGGAGACGTCGAGCAGAAGGAGATCGGGCTCGGGGAAATATCGATAGTCGTGCGCTTCTTCTATCGATCGCATGACCCGCGTCTCGCCCGCGCCTGGGTCGAAGAGCCGCGTTTCCTGCACCACGCGGCCGCCGGACTCGAGGACGGCGACTTGGCGCCCGATCTCGAATTCGATGGCTCGTCCGAGAAAGCGGAACGAGTTGAGGTTCTTGATCTCGGTGCGCGTCCCGAGCGGCTCGCCGAAGTGGCGGACGGAGACGTTCGCGTCGCAGCGCAGCGAGCCCTCCTCCATGTTGCCGTCGCAGACACCAGTGTACATCAGCAGTTGACGCAGGCGGGTGAGGTAGGAGTGTGCTTCGTCCGCCGTGCGCATCTCGGGCTCGGAGACGATCTCGATGAGCGGCGTGCCCGCGCGATTGAGGTCGACGAGCGAGACGTTGCTGGAGACATCATCGAACATGTGCTCGTGCAGCAGCTTGCCGGCGTCCTCTTCCATGTGGATGCGCTGGATGGTGATGTTGCGCTCGCCCTCGGCCGCGCGAATGCGGATGAATCCGGCGGTTGCCAGGGGTCTGTCGAACTGCGAGTTCTGGTAACCCTTCGGCAAGTCGGGGTAGAAGTAGTTCTTTCTGGCGAAGATCGAGCGGTGCTGGATCTCGCATCCTGTGGCGAGGGCGGCGCGAAGCGCGAGCTCGACGGCCTTCCTGTTCAGAACCGGCAACGCGCCGGGATATCCGAGGCAGACCGGGCATACGTGCGTGTTCGGCGGCGCGGCGAACGAAGTTGCGCAAGCACAGAAGATCTTCGTCGCCGTCAACAGATGGGCGTGAACCTCGAGCCCGATAACCGCTTCCCACTCCGGCATGCGGCGGATTATACGCAATGGCGATGGGATGGCTCGGCATTGGCCAAGTCCTTATGGCAACCTATAAGGCATTAATAATGGGCTCTGTTCTTCGGTGTGAAGACCGTTGTGGCCGCGCCGAGCCGACGGGCCTGTAAGACCGACACCGGCGACAGCCGCGCCCATGGGTTCGTGATTCGGTCTAGAATGGGGCGTTCCTGCTCCGCCATCCAATCGCCATGTCTCGGTCCACTCTGCACCGGATTTATGAGACCGCGACCGTCGTAGTCGCGGTGGCGCTGCTCCTATGGGCAATTGCGACGTCAGCGCGCCCGGCGCTGCCGGAGATCGCCTTCTTCATGGCGTTGCTCCTGGTAGCGTCGTTTCTGCGGATTGAAGGCGCCGAGGGGTCGATCGGTTTCGAGGCCGCCGTCGCTTTTCCGGCCATCGTTCTCTTCCACGATCCGGGCGTGGCGTTTCTCGCGGTCTTCGCGGGAAGTCTGCTCCACGGCCTCTACCTGGCCGGAGCGTATAAGAGACTGACTCTCACCGTCTTCTACGATACCGCGCAATTGGCGCTGTCGTATTACGTCGCGGCATTGCTTTACACGTCGGCGGTCGCACGCAGCGCGCCGATGATGGCCAAGATCTCCGGCTACATTCTCCTCGTCGTCGGGTATCTCGTGATCCACGCGCTGTTCGAGTCGCTGCGGCACTATTGCCTCGGAGACGAGGATCTCGTCGATCTGCGGCGCGCGCTGCTCGGACAGGGGAAGGCGCTGCTGCTGATCACGCCGATCGTGGCCGTCGAGATCGTCACGTACAACACGAACGGTCCGGTGGGCTTCGCCGTCGCGTTCCTCCCATTGCTCCTGGTGGCGCACGCGATGCGGAATGTGTCTGATGCCGGCAAACAGAACGCGGACCTGGTCCGCCGCAATCGCGAGCTTTCGATCCTCACCGAAAGCGCCACGCAGATTCTCTCCGCCGAGGGAGACCAGGAGACGCTGCGCCGATTGACGGGCCTCCTGTCGAGTCTGGCGAAGATGAAGGCGTGCGCGGTCGTGACGTGGGAGACGAACCCGGATGCACCCGGTACGGTGTATCGCTTCGGCGAGTGCCTTCCGACCGATCAGGAGATTCTCCGCTGGGTCGAAGCCGCGGGATTTGCGCAATCGGCGCCCAGCCGGGCGTTTGTCTTCCAAAACGAGCTGCGGCGTTTCCCGTTGGCTAGCGGCCGGGCGATTCAAGTGCTCATCGGAATTCAGACGCCCGAGGTGATTTACGGCATCCTTCTGTTCGAAACGGAGGATCCCGGAATCCTCAAGACCGGCAGCCTCAATCTCCTGACGCTGCTCGTGAATCAGACGGCCCTGTCGCTGCAGGATCAGCTTCTGCGCCGCGAGATGCACGAGAAGACGCACCAGCTCGAGAGCCAGGCCGCGACGATGTCGACCATCCTCGAAGTGTCGGATGGCCTCATCGGCTCGTTCGACGTCGACGCCATGCTGACGCGCATCGCCCAGGCGGTCCAGCGCGCGCTGGGATTCGAGGTCGTGGTGTTCGCGCTGCACGATCCGAAGCGCGACGAGTTCGTCCGCCGCGCCCACGCCGGGCTCGATGACGTCTGGGAAGAGGTGCAGAAGAAGCACGTGTCATCGAGCGAGATCACGACGTTCTTCAATCAGGACTTCCGTCTCTCGAGCTCGTTTTTCGTTCCTCACACCGCGCTCCGGCAGAGCGAGCACGGCTTCTTCGTGCGGCATGACGAGGAGCTCACGACGCGCCCCGAGGAGTGGCACGAGAACGACATGCTGCTCGTACCGCTCATGAGCGCGGAGCAGGTGATCGGGTATCTCTCCGTTCGGGAACCGCATGATCGCCGCGTCCCGACGATCGAGAAAGTACAGACGCTTGAGATTTTCGCGAACCAGGCGGTGCAGGCCTTGCAGTCGGCGCGGCAATACGACGAGATCAAGCGTCTGACCCACATCGATGCCCTCACGCCCGCCTACAACCATCGTTATTTTCAGGAGGCGTTGGCCAAGGAGATCCACAGGCACTATCGCCTTCAGCACGAGTTCGCTCTGGCGATGCTCGATATTGACGATTTCAAGCAGATCAACGACACGTTCGGCCATCCCGTGGGCGACCAGATCCTGACAGGCCTGGTTCAGGAGCTGACCACGAACGCGCGCGACATCGACATCGTGGCGCGCTACGGCGGGGAGGAGTTCGCGATCATCTTTCCCGAGACGCCGTCGACCTCGGCGCGCGACGCCGCGAACCGCCTCCGCGACGTGATCGAGCGCCGCGATTTCGTGTTGGCGCAGATCAGCCGGACCCTCCACATCACAGTGAGCATCGGCGTGGCGGTGTACCCGGCTGACGGGACGACAGGAGCCGAGCTGATCGCCCGTGCCGACGCCGCGCTGTACCACGCCAAGAAATGCGGCAAGAACCGGGTGTGCCTCTGCGCTGATTTGGCCGAGGGGATGACGGGGCTGGCGTAAGCGAACCGATCGGTCGGATCCGTCGGATCGGTCCGATGGGATCGGCTAACGACCGCCTTTCTCCGCTACAATGCCGCCTTTCGCCGGAATTTTCGATTCTCCGGATCGATTTGATGCTGCTTGGTTAACGACACGAAGGAGTATCCGCATCATGGCTGAAGTCACATTGGAAGTTTCCCGCCGGGAGGGGAAGGGGACGGGCGCGGCGAAGAAGCTGCGTCAGAAGGGGATCGTACCCGCCGTCGTCTACGGTGCGCACCTCGATCCGGTCGCAATCGCAGTCGATCGGAAGTCGGTCGTGGAGTTGATCGAGAAGAGCCAGCACGGCGTCCGCTCGATCTTCCTGCTCAAGATGGCCGGAACCGACCAGCAGCGCCACGCGATGATCAAAGAGATCCAGATGAATCCGGTGTCCCGGAAGATGATCCACATCGATTTCGTCCGCGTGCTCATGGACGAAGTGGTCCGGGTGACCATCCCCGTGCATCTGAGCGGAACCTCGATCGGTGTCAAAGGCGGCGGCGTTCTCGACTTTCAGGTGCGTGACCTTCACGTGGAATGCCTTCCCGGGGCTATTCCGGACGCGGTCGAGATCGACATTACCGACGTCGATTTTCATCACTACATCCGGGTCGCGGATCTGAAGCTCCCCGAGGGAGTGAAGGTCCTTGACGATCCCGAGCGTGTCGTCGTCGGCGTCACACACGCCCGCGCGGAGATCGTCGAGCCGACGGCTGAGGCCGCCGTGGTTGCGGAAGTCGCGCCCGCCGAGCCGGAGGTCATCAAGAAGGGGAAGACCGAGACCGCGGAGTAACTTTGTCATGGCCCGTCTGACGAAGTTGACGAAGGATCAGGTCGACACCGACGTTCGCGAGCTTTTCGGCAAGATCGGGGCGGAGCGGGGAAACGTGCCGAACATGTTTCGCGTGTATGCCCATCGTCCCGAGATCCTCAAGACGATGCTGGCCCACCTCCGCGCGGTGACCAACACCGGAACCGTTCCGGTGCTGACGAAGGAGCTCGTGGCCACGCTCGTGTCGAGGATCAATCGATGCGAGTATTGAAACCGCTCCCACACCGCGCAGGCTGCGCGGCACGGTGCGACCGAGCAGCAGCTCGCCAACCTGGAGGACTTCGAGAACGGCCTCTTCAACGGCGCCGAGAAGGCGGCTCTGGCTTATGCGAAGCAGCTCACGCTCGACGCGCACGCGGTCAGCGAAGAGATGTTTGCACGCCTGCGAGAGCATTTCGCGGAGGGAGAGATCGTCGAGATCTCGGCGATGGCCGGGCTCTTCAATTACTTCAACCGCGTCAACGATGCCCTTCAGATGGAGCCGACGAAGCCGGGCGAGGGGCTGTAGGGGCGCACGGCTGTGCGCTGGCGGCTCGGCGCGGGCGGGTTTTGTACGAGAATGCCAAACGGGGTTGCGGCCGCACAGCCGTGCTCCCCAACAGCACACATTGATTAAGGTGAGAATGCATCGATGCGCAAATTGACCGGTACCTTCTTGTTCGTTGCGATGACGATGGCTTGTCATCGCGAAACGCCCGTGGCAAAGACCGCGGCGCCGCCCGCGACTCCGCCCGCAGTCACAACGGCCGCGACCACGGCAGTGGCCCCGGCGGCGGCATCGGCTGCCGCGGCCGGAAGCGCCGACGTCGGCGCGATGATGCCCGACTACCAGGCGCAATGGCTCGACGGCAAGCCGATGGACATCGCCTCGCGGCGTGGGAAGGTGGTCTTTCTCAATCTCTGGGCGACGTGGTGCCAGCCCTGCCGCTACGAGATTCCCCAGCTTCAGAAGATGCAGGATCACTTTGCCGCGCAGGGGTTCGAGGTCATCGGCGTGAGCCTCGACGAAGGCGGGGTCGATGGGGTCCGCGAGTTCGTGAAAAAGCAAGGGATGACGTATCCGATCGCACTCGATCCCGAAGGGAAGCTCGCGAATTTGTTTCAGACCACGATGATCCCAACCTCGGTTCTGATCGACCGGAGCGGCCGCATCGTCTGGAAGAGCTCCGGGGCGTTGATGGGTGAGGACAAAGATCTGAACGAGGCGCTGCGTAAGGCGCTCGCCCAGAAATCGTGAGGGGTCTCGCCCGCCGCGGTCACTGCCGCGGATTTCCTCCGGTCACGTCTTCAAACTCGAACGTCGGCTCGCGAAGGATGTATCCGGCCGGGATGTCGAAGATGCGTGGGCTGATGCCCGTCTCGGAGAGGTGAGAGATCGTGGTCGTGATCGTCTCCGTGATCGACGGGCCGCCCTCGATGCGGCGCGAGACCGTCACGATCTCCTTGAGCGGAGTCCCCATCGACAGGTTCCTGGCGATCTGGCGGTCGACTGCCGGGAAGCCGGTCTTGGCCGCGAAGTGCAATCCCCACGGAAGTGCGTGCCGCGGAGCGCGGCCGGTGACCCACGACGCCACATCCATGATCACCGCAGCCTTGAGCGACTCGCCCTCGACCAGCATCGTCAGTTGATACTCCGCGTGAAGGACGTGTTTCTCCGTCTCGGTGCCGTCGATGCTCCCGCCGGGCTCGTGCGCCACGCGGATCACCGGCTCGGACGCGGTCGTCTTGCCGATCCCGCCGGCGGTCGAAAGATGGCCGCGCATTTGTTCGGTATTTCTGAGGAAATACTGCTTGTGCGCGTGGTCGATGATCAGGAGCTGGCTGCCGTCGCGGCGAGTAATGACCGAGAAATTCGGATTGAACAGAGGATGCGTTCCGCTCGAGATGTCCATCCTCGAATCTTCTGTATCGACCGAGATGCGGCCACTGTACGAATAAGGCCGCGAGCCTGTGACGCTGGTCTCGAAGTCGAATCTCACCCCGGCAAGCGCGACGCGCGCGAACGCCGTGAGCGCGATCATGAATAATAGACGGCGAATGGGGGAGCGCATGGCTTTGAGACGTATTGCTCGTACACTACCACGAGATCCCAGGCGGATTCCTTGGAGGCTCATGATGTGGCTCCGCAGTCGGCAGCTCGCTTTGCTCGTAAGCTCTGCAATTGCAATTGCGCCGGCGCTGCACGCGCAATCGAAGCCCGCGGAGGCGGACCAGAAACTCTTTGAAACGATCGAGGTGCGGGTCATCAACCTCGATGCCATCGTCACCGGCAAGGATGGCAAGCCGGTCACCGGGTTGGCGAAGGGCGACTTCGAGGTCTTCGAGAATGGCGTCAAGCAGGAGATCACGAATTTTGTGGAGGTCCGAGGAAAGGGCCCTGCGGCGTCGCCGGCGCCGGCTCCTGCGGCACAGCCCGAGACTCCCGAGCCGGAGCGCCGGCCGCGAAGGATCGTGATCTTCATTGACAACGCCACAATCCATCCATTTCATCGCAACGCAGTCCTCGAGGCGACCGGGCGCTTTCTTCAGAACAACGTGCGGCAGGGGGACCAGGTCATGATCGCCACGTGGGCGTCCTCGCTCGCGGTGGTGCTTCCATTGACCAGCGACCGCGCCGCGATGGATGCGGCCTTGAAGCGCCTGGCCTCCCAGACAACGCTCGGAGCGAAGAGCGACAAAGAGGAATATCGGTGGCGGCTTCAGGTCCTGATCAGCGAGTGGCGAACGACGCGTAGCCGCCAGGTAGAGCTAGGTCCACCATTTGACCAGGGGCTGGATGTCGCGAGGATCTACGCAAAGCAGGCGGCCCACGACATGAGGCAGAAGCAGGAGGCGCTCAAGAGCGTCCTGGCCGCTTTGCGTTTGATCGAAGGGCGCAAGATCCTGGTCCTGGTCACCGAACGTTTCTCCGACAATCCCTCGGATTATTTTCTCGCCTACCTCGACTCGATCAAGCAAAACTTCGCGGGTGGCGCCAACGCGACTCCGCTGAGCGAGTCCAGCGATTTCCTCATACCCGCTCTCGTTCCCGGGATCGCCGATGCCGCCAACAGCAGCGGCGTCACGCTTTACCCGATCAACGGCGCGGGCAAAGAGTCTGACATCGAGGACGTGCTTCCCGACCCTTCGGCGCAGGGCTCGACCCTCCCGTCGACACCGATGATCCATTTGCAGAGCGGTTCGATGACCATGCACGGCATCGCCGAGGCCACGGGCGGAACGGCGTTGAACGGCTCGAGCAATTGGAACCTCGCCCTCGACTCGATCGCCAGCGACCTCGATTCGTATTACTCCATCGGCTATCGAGCCACCGGCAAGCGGCAGGATCGGATCAACAACGTCGAGGTGCGCCTGAAGAACAGGAAGTACTCGGTTCGGGCGCGAAGGGCGATCGTGGAGAAATCGATCGCATCCGAGTTGGTCGATTCCGTGGTCGGGAACCTCTTCTATCCGGTCTCGAAGAACGACCTGATGATCGAAGCAACGGCAGGCGCGCCCGCGGCCGCAACAGGAAACTCGATCAGCGTTCCGCTGGCGATCAGGATCCCGATGGAGTCGCTGACCCTGCTGCCGGACGGCTCGGACCTGACCGGGAGCTTCGTTGTTTGCGCGGCGTTTTCGCGCAGCGACGGCGCGGTCTCGAAGGTCGACAACCAAGTGAGGGAGTTCCGCTTCCCGGCGGAATCGCTGAAACGGCGCAAGGATCTCACCGTGAAGCTCGACGTGGCCACCGATCCGCACACGGACGCCATCTCCATCGGCGTGATGGACGATCGATCGCATGTCACCGGTTACGCGACGGTGAAGATCGCCGCGCCGCCCGAAGCCTCACCTCCGGCCGCGCCTCAGGCGAAATAGCATGACGCTCTCCGTCGATAGACTACCCGGGTACTGGAGGCGATCCGCCTCGGAGGCCTGATGCTGCGGTTCGTGCTGTGTCGCGTCGCGTTGATTCTCGCGCTCTTTGGGGCAGTGCTTCCGGTGCTGTTCGCACAGACCAAACTGGTCGAGGGTGAGCAGAAGTTCTTTGAGACGATCGATGTCCGGGTGATGAACGTCGACGCCGTCGTGACCGGCAAAGACGGCAAGCCGGTGACCGGACTGTCGAAGGACGATTTCGAGGTCTTCGAGAACGGCGTCAAGCAGGAGATCACGAACTTCCTCGAGATCCGCGGGACAACAGCGCCCTCACCGGCATCAGCCACGCAAACGGCAGCGGCTCCTGCAGTCTCGGAGCCGGAGTTTCGGCGCCGGTTGATTGCAGTCTTCATCGATAACGTCGCGCTGGAGCCCTTTCATCGCAATGCGATCCTTCCGCCGCTCCAGCGGTTCCTGCAGGCCAACATGCGTGCGGGCGATCAAGCCATGATCGCCGTCTGGGGCTCGAGCCTCAAGCTCGAGCTGCCGATGACCAGCGACCACGCCGCCGTGGAAGCTGCGCTCACGCGACTCGTCTCCCAGACAACACGCGGCACTCAGAATGCCGCTGAGAAGGACCAGTTCCGCAAGGCGCTGGCGGATCTTATCTCCGTGTACGGATCGCTGCGACCTCCCGAGAAACCGCCCTACATGAGCGGGCTGGGAGAGGCGAGGTCTTACGCGATGCGAAGGGATCACGAACTGCGCCAGAAAGAAGCAGCGCTCAAGAGCGTCATCGCCGCGCTGCGGGGCATCGAAGGGCGGAAGATCTGCGTGCTGGTGACGGAGAAGTTCTCGTCGAATCCCTCGGATGATGTTTTCGCTTATCTCGACTCGATCAAGTCGAGCTTTGCCGGAGGTGATAACGCCTCTCCGATGGTGGACGCGCGCGAGTTCGAGCGCAACAGCCTCGTCGGTGAGATCGGAGATGCCGCCAACGGCAGCGGCGTGACACTCTACGCGATCGACGGATCGGGGAAGGAGACCGACGAGATCGATCGTAGTGCGTCGGTCAAGGTGCAGGTCAGCTCGCGGTCGGCGCCGACGACCCTGACCGCCGGCCTCACTCTCCGAGGCGTCGCCGCAGCGACTGGCGGAGCCGCGCTGAGCGGATCGAGCAACTGGCAGATCGCCTTCGATACGATCGCCAACGATCTCAACTCCTACTATTCGCTCGGCTACCGGGCCACGAGCAAACGCCGCGATCGGACCAAAGCCATTCAGGTGCGGCTGAGGAGCAAGAAGTATTCGGTGCGGACGCGTCAGGCCGTCGTCGAGAAGTCCATCGTTACGGAGATGAACGATGCGGTCGGAGCGAATCTCTTCTACCCGGTGGCGAAGAACGATCTCAAGATCGAAGTCACCACCGGAGACCCCGGGAGCGTGGTCGAAGGCTCGATGGTCGTCCCGGTGACGGTCCGGATTCCGACCGAGGCGCTTGCTCTTCTGCCCGAGGGCTCGGACCTGACCGGGAGCTTCTCGGTATTCGCCGGCTTTCTTCGCAACGACGGCGCGGTCTCGAAGATCGACCGCCAAGTGAAGCAGTTTCGCTTCCCCGCGGAATCGCTCAAGCGGCGCAAGGAGATCACCGTGAAGCTCGAGGTGGCCGCCGATGCGCGCACCGACGCGATCTCCATCGGCGTGATGGACGAGCAATCGCATGCCACCGGATTCGCTGCGGTGAAGGTCGCCGCGCCTCCCGCGGCCACGCCGCCCGTGCCTCCGACGAAGTAGAATGACGCTCTCCAGTTCATGGGAAAGGAAGGAAGGTCCATGAGACCGATGCGCGTGCCGATGAACATGCTTTCGAACCGGTGGCCCACTCTTGTTGCGGTTGCCCTCGCCTCGCTGATGGCGACGTCGTGTGTCTCCAGCGCTCCCGTGCCGCCGACGGCCGATCAGATCCGC
>DASQGS010000424.1:0-8631 GCA_035632455.1 Thermoanaerobaculia bacterium
TCCCCCCGCGACCCTGCTCGCGCTGAAGGCTGTTTCCGCTCAGGATGACACAAGGCACAATCCTGCCTTGAGATCCTTCGCCGTCTACGCGGCTCAGGATGACGTAAGGCACAACCCTCTTGCGAAGATCGTGACCGATCGGACCGATCCGTCCGATCGGTCCGATGAACCAGCCCGCGCAAGAACCGTAAGTGCATAATTGGATCCATGATCTTCGCTCATCCGAAGGCCGTCGTTTTTGATTGGGACGGCACGATCCTCGACTCCGCCGAGCCGACCTACCGAACCTACGTCCGCCTGTTCGCGCACTTCGGCATTCCCTTCGGCCGCGCGGACTTTGCACGAACGTACTCGCCGAACTGGTATCGGACTTTTCGGGCCCTCGGGGTCGAGGAAACGCTGTGGCCGGAGGCCGACGCGCTCTGGATGGCCTATTTCGCCGAGGAGAGCATCGCCCTCTTCCCGGGCGCCCGCGAGGCGCTCGATCTGCTGCACGATCACGGCGTCACCCGCGCGATCGTGACCAGCGGCGGACGGGAGCGCGTCAGCCGCGAGGTCGATGCCCTCGGAGTCGGCCATCATTTCGAGCAAATCGTCTTCGGCTGCGATACGCAGCATCGCAAGCCGCACCCTGAGGGCCTTCACATCTGCCTCGATCGCCTCGGCATCAAGCCCGAGGAAGCCGTCTACATCGGCGACAGCCCCGAGGATGTCCTGATGGCGAAGGCGGCGAACGTGCGATCGATCGCCGTTCCCGGCGGTTACCCGAACCGCGAAGCCTGACCGCGGCCCATCCCGACTACTTCGCCGAGGAGATCGGGGAAGCAGTGCGGATCGTGGTCGGGCCGTAAGTGCGGGTCTGCACCCGCCAGGCCCAATCCTGCGTATAGCCATCAGGATGACGGCGATCGTGTCAGAGGCGTCGGACTCGGATCGCGTGATGCGCCGCGCGGCCGGTGGGGACGCCGAGGCGTTCCGGGAACTGGTCGAGGAGCACCAGGCGATGGTGTTCAGCATTGCCTACCGCTTCTGCGGCGATCGCGGAATCGCCGAGGAGCTGGCGCAGGATGTGTTCGTCCAGCTCTATCGCTCGATGGGCGACATCGAATCGCCGGAGCACTTGATGTTTTGGCTGCGACGCGTGACGGCGAACCGATGCATCGACAAGGCCCGGCGATCGCGGCTGCGGCTGGTGCCGATCGATAAGGTTGCGGAACCGCCGGCAGCAGTGCAGCCGTCCGATCCGTTGTTTGCGCGGGCGCTGCGCGAGGCGATGGCGGCGCTGCCGGAAGCGCAACGGCTCGTGGTCACGCTGCGATTTCAGGAGGAGCTCGAGCCGTCTGAGATCTGCTCGCTCCTCGGCATGCCCATCAACACCGTCAAGAGTCATCTTCAACGCGCGCTCGGCGCGCTCCGGCGGCGCTTCGTGCCGGACCGTGGCGCCGCGCGCGATGCAGTCGCTCCTCGGAGGCAATCATGAATCTCGACAGTGAACTTCGTGCGGCGCTCCGCCGCGAGAGCCCGCCGCCGGGCTTCGCGCAGCGGGTGATGGATCGCATCGAGCGCGAGTCCGCGCAGCCGGCGCGCTGGTGGCGTAGCGAGTGGCTGACCGGCCGTCGCATTGCCGCGGCGTTCGCGCTCGTCGCGCTCCTCGGCACGTGGACCGGACACGAGATCGTCGCCCGCCGCCGCGCCGAGGGCGAGCGCGCTCGCGAAAATGTGCTCATCGCCCTTCGCATCGCCGGCGCGAAAGTGCGTTACGCCCAGGAAGAAGTCCGCCAGATCGCAGACCCCACAGAACCAGAGACCGAAAGGAGCTCCACCCCATGAGACCGTCTCGATTCCTCACCATTGCCATCGCACTCGTTGTACTGCTGCCGGCCGCGGCTCTCGCACAGAGCGCGAAGCTGAACCTCGACTTCGGCAACATCGGCCAACAGGCCAAGGAGCGCGTCGACGTCACGCTCGACGGCGACATGCTGCGCCTCGCCGCGCGATTCCTCTCGAACGACGATGCCGATGAGAAGGCTGTCCGCGACATGGTCGGCCATCTCGATGGCATCTACGTCCGCAGCTACCAGTTCGACAAGGCCGGTATGTACGATCGGGCCGTGGTCGACAAGGTCAAGGCCCAGCTCGGTGCGGAGTGGAAGCGCATCGTCACGGTGGAGAAGAAAGGCGATGAGAATGTCGAGATCTACCTGGCCATGCGAAACGATCGCGTCGCGGGCATGGTGATCATCGCCGCCGAGGCGAAAGAGCTGACGATCGTCAACATCGTCGGCCCGATCGACATCGAAAAGCTGTCGAGCATCGAGGGACAGTTCGGAATCCCGCGCGTGACCAAGCACAAGGCGAAGAAGGGAGACGACCATGAATAGGACGCTGCGCCTGCGCGCCAGCTTGACGGTCGCTCTCGCGTCGCTGCTGCTTCTGGCAATAGCCCGGCCGATTCAGGCCGGGCTGTCCGAGATCGCCCGGGCCATCGAGTCGCGCTATTCGATTCGCCGCACGAGCATCCCGTTCTTCGGCCTGGCGCGATTCGCCGTGCACGTTATTCATCCCGACGGCGTTCACGACGTGCAATTGGCTACGTTCGAGGGAGCGAACCTGGATTCGTTCAACGATCTCGCGGCGCTCGTCCGCGCCAATGCCGGCGGCGGCTTCTCGCCGATGGTCGAGAGCCACGAGCGCAACGGCGATTGGACGCTGATTTACGGCAGACCACTGGCGAAGGATCTCGTCGAGCTGCTGATCGTCGCCCACGAGCGCAACGACACGACGTTGGTGCAAGTGACGATCAACGCGTCGCAGATGGAGAAGGCGATCAGCGACAAGAGGCACGGCAAGGACATGTGGCAGTGACAAGTGGCCGAACTTTTCAAGTTCGGCCACCGATACTTGGCAGGATGTATACCAACGTCATCCGAGCTACGGCGCCAGCCTGAGTTTCGCGGCTTTGTGGCACAAGCTCGCGCGAGATCGTCATCGCTTTGATTGTGCGCTTCGCGCAGGGTCCCCTCACCCGCGCTTCGCGCCGCCCTCTCCCGTCGGGAGAGGGCTTTTCCTTGGCGCGGTTCATATGGACAAATCGGCACGTGGGGCCCAGCCGCGCTGAGCCCCACGCAATTCGGGGTTAACGTCAGTTGCCGGCTACGAATAGGTGTCCGGCGTTTTGCGAATAGACCTTGCCGTCGATGCCCATGGACGTCGGCGTATATGCCGCGCCGAGGGCCAATTGCTGGAAGATCTCCTTTTTGAGCACACCGCCCTGTTTGATTGCGAACAGGTTCCCATCTTCGCTGTTCGCATAGACGGTGCCGGACGAATCGATGATGAACGCGTTCACGCACCATTCGAACCCGAACGGATGATCGCTGACGCACGTGATGTTGCCGTGGTCGTCGCGCGTGCAGCTCAAGGTGTTCGTGTTCTGAAAACGCCACTCGATGTGCAGGTTCTTGTCGAGTTGCGTTACGAAATAGGCCTCGGGGTAGGCAGGATTCGTCGCCGTTCGATCCGGCGGGCAGATCGTGTCGTCGTTGCAATAAGAGCCCGTGTCGCCGTACTGATTGTCCTTCATCACGACGGAATACGAGAACCCATGGGACCAGATGCCGGGCGTCTCATCCCACCCGAACCTGTACGCGCCGAGGTAATTGCCGTTCGCCGAGAAATGCATCATGTGGCCTTGGGCATAGTTGTAACGCGTGTAGGCGCCGAAGAAGATCGAGCCGTCAGGGGCAACGACCGGCGATGATGAGGCGTCGTCGAGGATGCGGCCGCCCCCAGGCGTGTTCGTGGCAGGATCAACGCCCAATCTCGCGCTGGGGCGGCAGCCGCCGGGAGCACCGTTCGGCGGAAGCGATCCGCCCGATGAGACTGGAACGCCGCAGCCATCATTGAAGCGATTGCGCAGCGAGCGGATCCATTTCTGGGTGAGGTTCGGGTTGATGGCCACGAGGAATGTCTCGCGGCTCAGGAAGTGCGCTCGCGTGGCGACGTAGATCGTGCCATCGAACGAGATGGCCGGAGCGATGTTGAGGCCCGGCCGCTGCGTGCCACACTGAATTGATCCCGGGACCGCCTGCGGACTCGGAGGCCACGGAAGCTGGGATGTGGCAAACGCATTCTGGCAAAGGTCCGTTCCGGCCGGCGCGCCCACGGTCAGGGTGGAGTAGCTGACCTTCGTGATCTGATCGAACGGCGTGACCTTGACCAGCCAGGAGTCGAGGACGTCGTCGTTATAGAAGTCGCCGATCCCGTCGGTCTTGACGACGTTGTAATAGAGATTCCCGAACGCGTCGACCGTGATGGGGCTCGCGGTGTAGGTGTTCGGGTCGATGCCCGAGAACGGGTTGATTCGCTCGACCACGTGCCCGGAGGCCTTGTTGACCTTGAAGATCGTGCCGCCGGCGCCCGGGACATAGAGGAATCCGTTGGCCAGCGCGGGGTGGAAAACCGGCTCCCAGAAGTCGTCCTGATTGCCCGGCGCCTTCCAGTCGCTGTTGAAAGCCCATTGCGCGACGAGCGAGCCGTCGTGCCAGTGGTACTTGGTCTCACCCCAATTCTGCGCAGCGTAGGAGGTGGGATCATAAGTACCGGACTTGAACATCATGTAGACGTCGTCGAAATCGATGAGGGGCGACTGATAGTGCACGAGCAGGTCGGCCGATCCGAACTCGGCCAGGACCGCGGCCATCTCCTGCGGGACGAGCGGGTCGTAGACGATATCGGCAAGGTTGTGGTTGAGGTTCTGGCCGGGTACGAAGAATTGGCCCGTGTGCTGAGGATTGAGGCCCCACTGTGGCCACTCCTGAGCCACGAGCGGAGTACAACACCAGAGAACCAGGACTGCGGGAATGAGAAGACGGAAGCGTTTCATGTGACTCCTCCAATGATGTTGGTGATACCGGATCGCTTCGAAGGGCCCGACGCGGACCCTCCTCATCGAAGCTTGGCGACCCGGCGCCGGGCGATGGCATCCGAATGAGCACACCCTTCCCCTGTACGCCGGCAAGCCGCCTGGTGATCCGGCGCTGTTGCACCCAGCCGGTATTCCCCCTGGACGGCTACGTGCAACCGCTTAGTTACGGATTAATCGATGGGCGCAGATTATCTACAGTCCGATCGCGGAAGCAAGACAAATATGTGACGTGCGGGAAGGCAGGGGCGGGAGTGAGTGGTGGTCGTTCAGCCTGACCACCGACACCTCCGACCACTGCTCACTCTCTCCGCGTCTTCGCGTGAGATATCCTCCTCTCATGCTCGCTGCCGCTCTTCGATACCGTCGCGCTGCCGGCCTGCATCGGGCGCTGCGGATCTGGGGTGCGGCGCTCGTCGGGTATGCCGTCGCCATCGGCCTCAAAGTCGAGGTGCCGCTCGGGCGGTGGGGGCGGGAGTGGCTGGCATCGCGGCCGTTCGATCGCGCGGCCGTCGCCGGCGCGATCCTGGCTGCAATCGCGTTGGCCGTGCAGGCGCCGCTGCGCCACGCAATGCGCCGCTATGGCCACGAGCAGATCGCCGTGTTGCCGCTGACCCTGCGACAGCGATTCGCCATCGACTTTACCGCCGTGTCGCTCTTCCTGCTGCCGCCGCACGTGGCCTTGCTCGGCATCGCCGCCGCGGCAGCGGTCGTGGCGCCCTCGACACTCGGCCCGCCGGTGAGCATCATCGGGCTCGCGGGCCTCGCGGTCGCCCACGACGCGCTTCAGGTCGCGCTGCTCGACCGGCCCCGCCGAGTGGACCGCGCAGCGGTCTGGCTGAGTTTCATCGCCTCAGCATTCATGCTGTTTCGCGGCGGGCTCATCGCCCTGGCGCTCGGATACGTGCTGGTTGGCGTGACGATTGGCGCGAGCCGGCGGGCAATGGCATTGGCCGAGCCGTACCTGGTGCGATCCGCCGACGAACCGAGGATCGCGAACGCAGCGCGGCGCGAAAGCCTCGCGTCGCCGGCGCTTTACGAGACTCGCTGGCTCCTGCGCGGCAACGCCCGACGGATTATGGGAGCAAACGCGACCGCCGTGATCTGCATCGTCGCCGCGGAATTGGCGATCCGGAACAACGGCGTGATTCGCTTCATCTCGACGCTGCGCATCCTGTTCCTGTTTGCCGCGCTCGCGGCGGGTGCGATCGCCGTCGAGATCGTTCGCGCGCGCAACGCCAGCCGTCCGCTGCGGCTCGTCGATGCCGTGCTTCCGCTCTCGGCGGTGCGACGCCTGATGAGTCTTCTCGCCGCGACGACTGCCTTTCTCATCGCGCCGGCCGTTGCTGCGATCATCATGGAGCCGCGCGCCGCGGTGTTGGTGATCGCGCAGCTCATCGCCGCGGCCTTCTTTGTGGTGCTCCTCGGCGAGCACCGATCCTTGCGGACATCGCGCGGGACTGAAGGCGAGATGTACGGCGCAGCGGCGGCGTTGGCGATCGTCGGAGCGCTTTCGCCATTTGTCGCGCTTGCGGTTGCGGCCTTGCTTGTGCCGCTCTCCCTTCATCTCGCGCGAACAAGCCATGCCCATTGCGATTTGCCGGTCGACGTGCCGGAGGGGTTCGCATGATCGAGGCGCGATCGGTGACGAAGATCCTCGGAGACAAGGCGATTCTCTCCAACGTTTCGATCCGTATCGACGCCGGCATCGTCGCCCTCCTCGGCCCGAATGGCGCGGGCAAGACGACGCTCATGCGCCTTCTGACCGGCATCTGGAAGCCGACCGAGGGCTCGGTCCGGATCGATGGACACGACCTGCTTCATGATGATGTCGCGGCGAAGCGCGCCCTCGGATATCAGCCGGAGTTCCCCGATCTCCATCCCGAGCTCCGGCCGCGCGAGCTCCTCGACTTCGCCGCCGCGGCGCGAAGCGTGTCCTCGGAGGATCTCGCCGAGGCCGTCGATCGCTTCGGCGTTGCGCCGCTTCTGGACGCGCCCGTCGGCTCGCTCTCGATGGGGCAGAAGCGCCTCGTCACCCTCGTCGCTGCCACGATGCACCGCCCGCCGGTGCTTCTGCTCGACGAACCGACCAACGCCCTCGACCCGCACCGAGTCGCCGCACTCAAGGATTACCTTCGAAGCCCCGACGCCCCGCGTGCCGCGCTGATCTCGACTCACCAACTCGACTTCGTCCGCACGGTCGCCGAGCGATTCATCCTCCTCGCCCAAGGCCAAGTCGCGGGCGACGGCACGCTCGACGAGCTCCGCGAGCAGTTCGGAATGCCGGGCGCGAGTCTGGAAGAGATCGTGCTGGCGAAGACGTAAAACTACCGCGTTGGCTTCTTCACAAACTCCTCTTCGAAAAACGTCATCGTCTTCACATCTCCATCCGCGCCGAGGCGGAAGGTGATGTGTTCGTCGATGTCGTCGGCCTCGGAGCGGATCGAGAATGTGTCGAAATGAAAGTGGTTGAGCGGTACCGCGAGGCGGTTCCAGCGCAGGAGAAGCGCGCCGTTCTCGAGGGCGATGTGGGCGGTGCCGTAGGCGATGCTGTCGTAGTCGCCGGCGTAATCGGCGAGGTCGCGCGACGGCTTCGTGCCGAGGTGACGCGTGGCTTCGCGCTCGCGGCGTTTTGCCTCATCGCGGTCGTCTGCCGTCTTCTCGATGGCGAGGTAGTAGGCGTTCCAGTCGCGCGTGGGATGGCCGAGGAGGAGATCGAGGAGGCTGTTGCGAATGGCGACGAGTGCGATGCTGCGGCCGAGGTTGTCGAGGACGACGAAGCCGGCGTGCTGGGCAGGCAGCAAGTCGACGTGGGCGCGGAATCCGTTGAGCGCGCCACCGTGTGAGACGAGAAGGGCACCGGCGTAGTCCTGGATCGTCCATCCGAGACCGTACGCCTCGAGATTCGTCTCCGGATTCGCATCCCGCGACATGCCTTCGAGGCGGATGACCATCTGCGGCGTCTTGGTCTCGTCGAGCGCCTCCGAGGAGACCAGGCGCTTGCCGCCGGCGATACCGCCCGCGAGCTGGAAGCGCACCCACTGGGCCATGTCGCGAGCGCTCGACTTGATGGCGCCGGCGGGCGCGATGTTGTCGTCGTCGAGGAGCGTCTGCGGCACGGCGCGATAGGTGGTCTTGTTCCAGCGATAGCCGAGCGCGTGCTCCGAGGCGTTCCATCCGGCGATCGAGGTCTGGGTCTTGGACATCCCGAGGGGCTCGAAAATCCGCATGCGGACGAACGTCTCCCACGGCATCTTCGCCGCCGCCCCGACGGCCTCGCCGGCGGTCAGGAACATGATGTTCTGGTATTGATAGGCGCTGCGGAACGGCTTGGTGAGCTTCACGGCGCCGATGCTGCGGATGATCTGCTCGCGCCCCGAGGGTGAGTTGTCCCACAGCTCATCGTGGCGGCTGAGGCCGGTGCGATGCGACGTGATGTCGCGGAGTGTGACCAGCGAGTCGGCGCAGGGATCGGCGAGACGAAAGTACTCGACGTACTTGTGAACCGCGTCGTCCCAGGCCATCTTCTTCTCGTCGACGAGCATGGCCATGGCGGTGGTGGTGAAAGCCTTTGTCGTCGAGCCGATGTGGAAGAGCGTGTCGGGAGTGACCGGATCGTTCCTGCCGATTTCTTTGGTGCCGTAAGCCTTCACGTAGACGATGCGATCGTCTTTGACGATGGCGACGGAGGCTCCGGGGATCCGCCA
>DASQGS010000425.1:0-2791 GCA_035632455.1 Thermoanaerobaculia bacterium
CTCCTCGACGCCGGGATGTTGATGATCTCCTTGGTCCGCGGGTTGCGGCCCTTGCGCGCCGGGCGGTGTGTTACAGTGAAATTGCCGAGTCCGGCAATCGAGCAGCGGCCCGAGCTCCGGCAAGACTCCGCGACATGGCCGACGAGAGCTTCAAAGGCAGCCAACGCCTCTTTCTTCGAGATGCCCGCCTGTTCGGCGATGGCGTTGACGACATCAGCCTTGCCAGCCATAGCGCATCCTCCTTCGCTCGCGGAAGACTTTTCTTCTTCGCTTCTTGGGATTTCGACAATCTAAGTAACTCGGAAGGGATTGTCAACGGCGTTCTTGCAGATTTCCAGCGGACCGCTGTGCGTGTCGCAATTCCGTCTGTCACTCAGTCATCGGAAACCTACAATTGCCGCCGTTTGAGGATAAAGGCCGTAAATCCATCGGTTCCTGAATCAGGCGTCAAGCGGAGAGCCCCGGAGTCTATCCAGGGTCGGACTGTCGGTGGCGCGTAGTCTGCGATGTCCGCGCGCTCTAAGCCGGGACACCGGCCGAGAGTCGCGGCCACGACGTCGTCGTTTTCCTCGCGTTCGAGCGAACAGGTCGAATAGACGACGCAATCGGAGTCGAGGGCGAGCGCCGAAGCCAGCATCTCTTTCTGCCGGCTGGCCATAGCGTCGAGATCCTTCTTCCGCAGGCGCCACTTAATCTCCGGATTCTTGCGAAACGTGCCCGTGGCGCTGCAAGGAGCATCGAGCAGCACGGTGCCGGCGCGTTGACGGAATGGTGGATTGCACACGTCGCTGACCACAAGACGCGCCGCCGATCCGAACATCGCCTCGTGACTGGAGCGCAGCGTCCTGAGCCGACCGATCGACAAGTCATTGCTGATGACGCGGACGCTGCGAAGCACTGCCGCGAGGCTCTTGCCGCCTGGCGCCGCCGCAAGGTCGAGCAACGTACTGTCGCCGCTCGCCGGATTCGTGGCATTCGCAGCGTTAGCTGCAATGGCGGCAACGACGGCACTCCCTTCGTCCATCGGATAGAACCAGCCGCTGGCGATGGCATCCGCCAGGGGCGCCACCGATCCATGGAGCCTGACCATCTCGTCGAGAAACGGCGATGGCGCATGCTCGATGTTCGCAAGTCTGGCACGCACGTCGTCCATTGAGCGCGAGGTATTGAGCAGGAGATCGGGATACGAGAGTTGCTGATTCGCCCGGGCGATGGCTGCGGTGCGCTCGGTGCCGTAGAACGCCATCCAGCGCGTGATGAGCCACTCCGGGTGGGAGTTGCGGATTGCGATATCGCGGGCCGAGAAGCCCTGCGGAATCATGGCCTCCAAGCCGGCCGAGGAAGCGCGGCGGAGGATCGCGTTCACCAGCCCGCGTGCGCGCTTGGCGTAGCGGCCTGCGAGATCGACGGTCTCGGAGACGGCGGCCCACGGCGCGACGTCCATGAACATGATCTGTGCGATGCCGAGGCGCAAGACCTCGACGACGGCCGGATCCAGCTTCTCGACGCGACGCTCCGCGAGTGTGGCGGTGACGTGATCGAGAAGGCTGCGCCATCGGAGCACGGTAAAGACCAGCGACCGGATGAACCGCGATTCGCCGTAGCGCTCGGCATCGTGCTGGAGGACGAGAGCGGCATACGACGATTCGCGCTCGATGCGGCGAAGCAGCAGAAAGGCGCGCTCGCGCTCGCTCACGGCAGCGCGGCTCCGGCGCTCCAGCCGAGGGCGCGCGCCACTCCGGCTGCCGCCTGCTTTGTCTTTCCTGGACGCTGCAGGGCCTTGATGCGAATGGCTCCGGCACCGGCGGCGACGACGACGCCGGTGTTGTCGATCGACAGAATGGCACCCGGTGTGCCCAGCGCGTCGCATAGCTCGATCTCGGGAAGCTTGATTGCCTCACCTTTGAGCTCGACGAAGAGGCCAGGCCATGGATCGAATGCCCGGAAGCGATCGTAGATCCGCTGCGCAGGCAAAGCCCAATCGACGCGCCCTTCCTCTTTCTCGATCTTCGGCGCGAGCGTGGCTTGGTTGTGGTCCTGCGGTGCCTCGCGCGCTGTGCCGAGATCGATGTCGTCGAGCACGCGCAGGAGCGCGCTCGCGCCG
This sequence comes from Thermoanaerobaculia bacterium, assembly GCA_035632455.1. Lineage (GTDB taxonomy): Bacteria > Acidobacteriota > Thermoanaerobaculia > Gp7-AA8 > Gp7-AA8 > DASQGS01. Next base: position 2,105 of record DASQGS010000425.1, read on the forward strand.
AGGCTCGCTAAGCGCGGCGCGAGCGCCGGCGTGCGCTCGTCGGGACCGATCTCCAGCTTGTCGATGGCGAGCACCGGTCCGTGGTCGAGCTGCTCGTCGACCCTCATGATGCTGACGCCGGTGATCCGCTCGCCGGCCTCGATCGCGCGCTGGATCGGCGCCGCGCCGCGATACTTCGGAAGGATCGAGCCATGGACATTCAGGAATCCATGCCTCGGAATCGCCAGCAGCGCGCCGGGAAGGATGCGGCCGTAAGCGATGACGATTCCGATGTCGGCCTGCACCGCGGCGACCGAGGCGAGAAACTCCTCGGATCGGATCTTCGAAGGCTGGATGAGAGGTAGCCCCAGAGCCATTGCTCTCGTGGCGACCGCCGGCGCGTGCATTCTGAGCCCTCGCCCCGCCGGACGATCGGGCTGCGCAACGACGATGGCGATGTCGTGCCGCTCGACCAGTGCATCCAGCGCCGGCACGGCGAACTCAGGGGTCCCGAAGAAGAGCAATCTCAAGGCGAGGCGATTCTAGGAGCGCGGCCGTCCCAGCCGCAACCGCCGGGCGTCCCCGCCCGGCGGACGATCTCGCGAGAATCGATCATGGTGCCGATCCTGAGGCGGCGAAATTTCAATTAGTAACGCGCAGGATGACACGAACGCCGATTTGCGCGAGTATCGTCGCGGGGCAAGGGCG
>DASQGS010000426.1:0-9567 GCA_035632455.1 Thermoanaerobaculia bacterium
CGCCGGATACTCCAGGTCGACCCGGATACCCTCCCGCTTCGGTTTTCGATCGCCGGGATAGCCGCTGGGACGGCCGCTCGATTCCTTGTTCGTCCCATGGCCGGGCGTGCCGCCATCCCAGAATCCTTTGTCCTTGTCGTGCACGATTGGGTCGCTCCCCGTGAGCCGTTCCTCCGGGCGAGGCGCGGTAGCAGGGATTGTATTTGATTGCTCCGTTGGAGCGAAAGTGCGTTCGCAAGGCGGCGGCTACGGGCCGCGCCGAAACGCACCGGTCACTGCGAATGCCTCGTGAAGTCGATGTGAACAACGGGTGGACTGGCCACTGCGTCGACGTGTCCCTGGATCAGCACCGTGGCATGAGCCGGGACGACACCCTTCGCGGTTGCGTCGCCCGTGAGCTCGAAGCCGGTGGACGATGGCTTCAGATCGCCGGCGGCCGTTCCCTGCCAGTCGTCGTAGTTCACTCTCGCGACCTGCGTGATGACCAGTTGGCGGGCCGCCAGCTCCGCGGCGTTCTCGGCCATGGTGGCGGCGACGAGCCGGGCCCGGAATCGCTGGGCCTCGCGCAACGCGCGGGTGGAGTCGATCAGCATCAACTCCATGAGGCCGAAGTACAGGACGGCCAGGATGAGTGCCGAGATGAGCGCGTAGCCGCGCTGCCGGTCAGTGGGCCCGCGGTTGGATGACTTCATCAATGGCGATCTGTCCCTTGGTATCGATGGCCGTGAGGCGCAGCGCGTTTTGACCGTTCGGCATGAGAGCCCATGCGATCGTGAACTGTGGCATGCCTCGAGCGACCCAGTCGGACGTGAGGTTTCCGACTATGAAAGCCTTTCGATGTACTTCGCCGGGCGTGCGGAAATCCCACACGACCGTCTCCGACGAGCCGTCCGGCCGGATACTCGAGATGAGCAGCACTCTATCTCCCCGCGTGTACTCCTCGTATGGCGAAGGGGGATAGTCGTACGTGTCGACGATATCCTTGCGCAGCCGCGCGACGGTCGCAGCCGTGTCAGGATGGGCCATGAAGTTGATCGGATATCGCTTTTCGTATCCATTCATCTCCGAGGTCAAGACTGCGAGGATGTACAGCAGCACGCCGAACACCGCGAGCGCGATGACGATCTCCATCAACGTGAAACCGCGCTGCCGCCGTCGGATCAAAAGAGGTTCCCTCCGCCCGTCTGCACGCGGATGATCTCGAGGCTGGCGGCGCGCTTGCCGTTTTGCCAGCGAATGGTCAGCGCGACATGCTTGACGTCGGGCTGCGGTGTAGTCACGGTCACGGTCGCAGCGTAAGGCGCGAGCGGCGCCAGAATCGCGGTGTTGCCGGGATCGAACGCCGCCGGCGCCGTGTCGAGGCGGATGAAGTCGATGCGCCTCCGATACTCGACCTCGTTGGCCAGCGCCTGCCAGGCCAGGATGGTCTCGCTCGCCTCGCGAAGCTGCCGCTGCCGCTCGACGAAGACGGCAAGGGTCGTCGTCGTGACGATCGCCAGGATCACGAGCGCCGCCAGAACCTCGACAAGCGTGAAGCCGCGCTGCCGCATGATGGGAGTGGAATTGTACGTTGGAAGGGAGCGAGCGGAGATCAGAAAGCAGAAAGCAGAAATGGTTTGAGCGAGAGCCACGAGCAGTGGTCATGACTCTCGCTCAAGCTCATTTCTGCTTTCTGCTTTCTGCTTTCTGCCTTTTGTTAGACTCAGAGCAGGAGTCCCACTCATGCCTCGACCGATGAAACTGCGTTTCGCGCCCTCGCCTACCGGGTTTCTGCACGTCGGTGGAGCGCGAACGGCGATCTTCAATCTGCTCCATGCACGCCGTCACGGCGGGTCGATGCTGCTGCGGATCGAGGACACCGACGCCGAGCGGTCGCGCCAGCACCATGCCGAGCAGATCGTCAGCTCGCTGCGCTGGCTCGGCGTGGAATGGGATGAGGGGCCGCTGTATCAGAGCGATCGTCTCGATCGGTATCGCAAGCGGGCCGGCGAGCTGGTCGGGGCCGGCAAGGCGTATCGCTGCTACTGCACGGTCGAGGAGCTCGAGGCCGAGCGTGTCGCGGCCGAGGCCGCTGGAAAGTCGTGGCGCTACTCCGGGAAATGCCGCGTTGCGGCGCAGAGTGGTGCCGCGCCGCGTCCCGAGCCGCACGTCATTCGCTTTCAGGTGACGCCGGGCCCTATCAATTTTCATGACCACATCCGCGGCGATGTTCACTTCGAAGGCGAGCTGATCGACGACTTCGTTCTCCTCCGATCGGATGGCAATCCCACCTATCACCTGTCGGTCGTCGTCGACGACATCGACATGGAAGTCACGCTCGTCGCCCGCGGCGATGATCATCTGTCGAACACGCCGAAGCACATCCTTCTGTTCCGCGCGTTCGGCGCCGAGGTACCGGAGTTCGCGCACCTGCCTCTGATCCTCGGAAGCGACAAGAAGCGCTTGAGCAAACGGACCGGCGCGACCTCGGTCGAGGAGTATCGCGATCTGGGAATCGTTCCTCAGGCTCTCTTCAACTTTCTCATGCTCCTCGGCTGGGCACCGGGAGGCGATCGCGAGATCCTCAACCGCCGCGACGCCGAAGCGATCTTCGATCTCTCCGACGTCAACAAGGCGCCGGCGGTCTTCGATCCGGAGAAGCTGCTCTGGATGAACGCGCAGTATCTCAACCACATGAGCGCCGACGAGATCTACCCGCACCTCGCGGCGTTTGCCGGAAGGCCCTTCCGGTCGATCGGCGAGCTTCGGCCGCTCATCGAGATGTACAGAGTGCGAGCCCGCACGCTCAAGGAGCTCCTTGACGCCTTTCACATCTATTTCATCGCCGACGAGGATCTCGACTACGAGCCGGACGCGGTGAAGAAGCACATGAAGGGCGACGATCTCGCGCCGCGCATGACCGAGTTGCACGCGGCCCTGGCGGCGGCAGTGCCGTTCAACGTTGCCACCACCGAGGCGGCGCTCCGAGCGCTTGCGGAATCGCGCGGCGCGAGCGCCGGGAAGTACATCCATCCGCTACGGGTCGCGCTCACCGGCAAGACGGCATCCCCGCCGATCTTCGACGTCGCCGTGGCCCTCGGCCGCGATCGGACGCTGAGGCGTCTCCAGAAGCTAATTGAGCGAATCCCGGATCTCAGTGGCCGAACTTTGTAAGGTCGGCCCCGGCACTCGGCAGGATGTTCGCCGGCGACATCCAATCTCCGGCCCACTGCCGGCCCTTTCGCCTGATAGCACGAACTCACGCGAGATCGTCATCGCTTTAATGGCGCGCTGCGCGCGGGGACCCCTCACCTGCGCTTCGCGCCGCCCTCTCCCGGCGGGAGAGGGCTTTTCGTTGGCTCGATCACCTGAACGTGAAGAGTGTCCTGGAGAAAGCCGATTTCGTAGGTTCGGCCTCGCCTCTGCTACCTCTCCCGTCGCACAGACCTTCGACACTTGGCCTCTGCGCGCGATTCGATCTGGCGGACGCGCTCGCGGGACAGGCCGAGGATCTCGCCGATATCGCGGAGCGTGAGCTCTTCGTCCTGGAGCACGCCATAGCGAAGCTTCAGAATCGTCTTCTCCTCGAGCCCCAGGGCCTCGATGGTCTTCTGCAGCGATGCCTGCTGCTTGAGGCTCTCGAGCAGCGGAATGCGGCTCGGATCGATCTGCTGCACCATCCCGGCCGGCAAGTCGCCGAGCTCGTACCAGAATCGCCACCACGCCTTCGGATTGGGATTCGTGTACAGCAGTAACTGAGCCATCTCGCTCTCGGTGATCTCGAGCTTGGAGCAGACGCGTTCGTTGGCGCTGGCCAGAATCGTGGCGACGTTTTCCCGCTTGCGGTTCAGGAAGGCCGCGACTTCCTCGACTTTCTTCGGCAGATTGTCCGTGACCCCATGCCGCAGGGAAAGCACGAGCCGCTCCTTCGGCGAGAGCACCGAGATGTGCGCGAGGAGCTCCTTGCGGCGCGACTGCTCCTGCATCTCATCCTCAGCCGAGGGAATCGTCGTCTGCTCGATCACATCCGAGAGCTCGGTGTGAGACTCGTCGTCGAGCTCCGCGCTCAGCGAGTAATTGTCGCTGTTCGCGCGCATCAGCGTCTGCACCTCGCGAACCGACACGCCGAGCTCGCTGGCCAGCTCCTCCGGCGTCGGAACCTGACTCCCCTCGGTGATGGCGGCGGCGATCGCCTTCTCCAGGCGATACATCAAATTGGCCCGCTTCGGCGGGAGGCGGAACGCTCCGCCCTGCTCCGACAAAGCGTGCAGGATGGCCTGGCGGATCCACCAGACGGCGTAGGTGATGAACTTGACGTTCTTGTCGGGATCGAACTTCCGGGCCGCGTGGATCAGGCCGATGTTGCCCTCATTGATGAGGTCGAGGAAGAGCACGTGGGCATTGCGGTAGCGCTTCGCATACGACACCACGAAACGGAGGTTGGCCTTGACCAGCTCCTCGAGCGCGCTGCGGTCGTTCTCCTGCACGCGCTTCCCAAGCTCGCGCTCCCGCTCCGGCGTGAGACGCGGGATTCGGGCGATCTCCTGCAGATACTGGTTCAGGAGGTCGTAGGAATCATCACGCTCTTCATGTCGAGCCATAAGTCATGCCAGGGAACGGGAATCTTACGCTCTATCGAAGGCTGCGTGTAAAGAGATGTCGAGCGCCTCGTCTGCCGTAGTCGGAGATTCATCACTCGCCAATACCTCGCGCTCTTCATACAATGCTCGGGCAGATCCGTACCTTCAATCATGCTAACGCGTCCCCTTCTGCTCTTTCTCGCCGCCTCGCTTGCCGCCATCTCGCTCACGGCGGCTGCTCCGCCTCGTACCTACTACGTGAGCGCCGCAGGGAACGACGCTGCCTCCGGGCTCTCGCCGGCGCAGGCTTGGAGGTCGATCGATCGTGTGAATCGCGCCCTTTTCCACGCCGGCGAGCGCGTGCTCTTCGAGGGCGGCCGGACGTTCAGCGGCACCCTTCGCCTCGACGCCACGAATGTGCAGGGAACCGCGGATGCGCCGGTGACCTTCGGTTCATTCGGCAGCGGACGCGCAACGATATCCTCAGCCGACAACGAGGCGCTCGAGGCCACGCAGGTCGCCGGCTTGCGGATCACGGGCCTTCGATTCGTGGGCACGAGTCTTCTCAATCGTGCATTCAACAAGAACGGCCTCACGTTTACGAATCACGGCCTGAGGATCGCTTCCGGCGTGACGATCGACCACGTCGAGATCACCGGATTCAGCCTTTGCGCCATCCTGTTCGACGGCGCGGATCGCACGTCGGGGTACGACGGCGTAACCATCGATCGCGTCCTTCTGCACGACGACGGTTACTGCGGCATCGCCGCGCTGGCACTGGAGCCCGGCGCTTTTCGCAACCTGACCATCTCCAATTCCGAGATCTTCGCCGTCGATGGATACACGACGGCAAACGGTCACCTCGTCGACGGAAGCGGCAGCGGCATCGCGCTCACAGGGCTGTTCGGGGCGACGATCGCGGGCAATGCCATCCACGACAGCGGCAGGACCGGCGGGAGCCCGTTCGGGATCAGCATCCTCAACTCCCTCGCGGTGACGGTGCAGGCGAACGAAGTGTTCAGCATCCACACCGCGACCTCCGATGTCTCGGGCGGCGGGATCGACTTCAACGGCGCAAACGAGTCGAGCATCCAGTACAACTACACGCACGACAACGACGGCCCGGGAATCCGGCTCTGTGCATGCGGGGATCCTCGCGCGACCATGCATGACCTGCTCGTGCGCTACAACGTGAGCGAGAACGACGGCCGGAACAACGTCGCTCCGTCGTTCCTCTTCGCCGGAGGTCAAGCCACGGATGCGCTGACGATCTTCAACAACACGATCTTCCGCAGCGGCTCGGGGGGCAACCCAGGCTCGGCGATCGCTGTTAACGGCAACGGCCACGCCTTTGCGAACCTCCGCTTCTCGAACAATCTCGTGCTGACGGATCACGGCCCTTCCGCGGTCGAAGTCGCCGACCCGACCGACGCGACGAATCTGCGCTTCGAGCGCAACGCCTACTTCGCCCTCGACTCCGCGCTGGGTTTCGCGTGGAACGCCTGCAGCTTCTGCGTCCCCGCGGTCGCCGGCACAACGTACACCACCGCGCAAGGGTGGGCGAGCGCCACTGGGCAGGAACAAGAGAGTGGCACCCTGAGCGCCATTACGGTCGATCCTTTCATCACCTCACCCGGGCTCGGCGGAACGCTCTTCCCCCGCCGCCTTTCCGATCTTGCGGCCTACCGGCTCGCGTCAGGCTCCGCGCTCATCGACCGGGCGAAGTCCGCAAAGGAGCTCGGCGCCGACACGGGGAATCGCGATTTCTTCGGTTATGCCTTCGACAACGGCACAGCCACGGATATCGGAGCGAACGAATTCGGCGGCTATCCATCGCCGCCCGTCCTCGCTCCGATTCCCGACCAAACCGCGATCCTCGGCGAAACGCTCCTGGTCGACATCGACGCCACCGATCCCGACGGCACCGACGGGCTCCGCCTGGCCCTGACATCGCCGCCGGCACCCGGCGCCACGCTCACCGATCTCGGTCACGGCCGCGGCCTGGTCAACATCACACCCGCGAACACGCTGCCCATGCATCTCACGATTCGCGCCACCGACGACACAGGCCTCAACAACGAGACCTCGTTCCGAGTCACGATCCTCGGCACGCTCGGGCGTCAACGGGCGGCGAAGCACTGAGCGCGGCTCAGATTGCTCGTCCGGCTCGCGCACTCAGCAACTCGCTACCCGATGCCGGCCCGGCAACCCCGGTCACACCCCTCAACGCTCACGTCGCACCTCCTTCCGTGACTCGCGCACTGGCCCGCCGCAAGACCGCTCGTACAGTGGGAGTAGCGCTGCGAGAACGCGCGCCATCAAGGAGGACACGATGAGAGTTCGCGACATCATGAAGACCAGACTGATGAGCATCCGTCCCGATGAACCGGTCGAGACCGCGCGAGTCCTGATGCGCCAAAACCGCGTTCGGCACCTGGTCGTCCTCGACAATCAGGAGCTCGTGGGCGTGCTGTCCGACCGCGACGTGATCGCCCCGGATCAGGACTCGCCGGAGCTCGTCAGCGACCGCATGACCAGGACCGTCGTGACCATCACCCCCGACGCCACGATCCGCGAGGCCGCGAACATCATCCGCGGCAAGACCATCAGTTGCCTACCCGTCGTGAAAGGCGACGAGTTGCTCGGAATCATCACCGTCTCCGACCTGCTGGACCTCATCGGAAAAGGAGCCGTTCACTCCGCGAAATCAACCGAACGCAAGATCCTGAAAGCCCGCGGCCAGCGTTTCCAGCATCCAATCACCGCGCCATAGCACACGAAGGCCCGCGCTTTCGGATCTACCCGAGCTCCGGCAAGCGCACGCCCTTCTCCAGCGCTGGGCGAAACAGGTCGCCGACTTTCGCCAACCGATTCGGCATCGTCCGCAGATTCAGCTTCGCCGGATCGAGCTTCTTGGTGATCTCACTCCAAGCCAACGGCGCTGAGACTGGCGCGCCGTCGATGGCGCGCAGCGTGTACGGCGCCACGACGGTTTTTCCGTACGCGTTCTGCAGGCAATCGAGGTAGAGCCGTCCACGCCGCTTGGCAAGGCTTCGCTCGATGGTGATGTCGGGGACGACCTTCGTCACCGCGGACGCGATCTTGAGCGCGAACGCCGCCGCCTGCTCGTGCGTGTAGCCGCCGGCGATCGGCAGGAAGACGTGAATGCCGCGCTTCCCAGAAGTCTTGGGAACGCTCGGGAGCTTGAGGTGATCGAGAAGGCCGCGGATCACAATGGCGGCGTCGATTGCCTGCTCGAATCCCTTCCCTTTCGCCGGATCCAGATCGAAGACGATCCAGTCCGGCTGTTCGAGATGCGCGCCGCGCGAGGACCACATGTGGACCGTGAGGACCGAGCGCTGTGCGAGCCATCGCAGGGTCTCGGGACGATCGGCGACGAGATGGCGCACGCTCTTGCCCTCGGTGCGCAACGGCGTCTTGATCGTGGTCATCCACGGCTCCGCTCCGCCGGCCATGTCCTGATGAAACCACGACGGTTTGTCGATGCCGTCGTTCCAATGCTCGAGCGCGAGCGGGCGATCGGCGAGGGCGCGGATCATCGGCTCGGCCATCGCTTCGTAGTAGTTGGCCACATCGAGCTTCGTGATGCCGTCGCGCGGAAAGAGCAGCCGCTCGGGCGTGGTCATCTTCACAACGATCGGCGCGAGCACCTTGGCATTCTTCGCCGAGACAGACGTCGAACCAGACGTCAAGCCAGACATGGGGGTGGCCTCCTTTGCCGCGGCGGCAGCGCGACCGCCGCGCTTCGATTTCGATCGATTCCACCATTTGATCGCCGGATGTTCCGGATCCGGTGCAAGCGGCGGTCGCTCGGAGCGCTCGCGAACGACCTCGTGCGGTTTCTTGTCTAGTCGCAAACCGAGAAACGCGGGATGGCGGAGTCTGCTCTCCGAGGTCCACTCCGTGAATCGCACCTCGGCTACGAGCCGCGGCCGGACCCATGTCGCCTCCGGCATCCGCGGGATGTCCTTCGCCGGCGGCTCGGCGATCGCATCCTTCGACAGCTCCTTCATGAACCAGGTCCGCTGCGAATCGTTGAACCCGGTGCCGACGCTGCCGGCGTAGAGAAGCGCGCCGTCGTCGCCATTGACCGCGAGGTGAAGAGCCCCGATCTCCTTCTCCGAGGTAGTCATCGGATTGAACCCGATAATCACCAGCTCCTGCTGATTCTGAGCCTTGATCTTCAGCCACGCCTTCGAGCGGCGCGGCTCGTAGATCGAGTCGTTTCGCTTCGCGACAAGCCCCTCGTATCCGACCGCCTTCGCCTTCGTCATCGCCTCGCCCCACGACAGCGCGATTCCCTTCGACTCGACGATTCCGGCAGGCGCCTTCTTCAACAGCTTCGCGAGGCGGGCTCGCCGCTCGACGTACGGAAGTTTGCGAAGATCCTCGCCGGCGGCCCAGAGCACATCGAAGACGATGTAGGTCTCGTTCGCCTCGCCGCGCTGCAGAAGCTCGAACCGCGGAGCGCCATCGGCGTCCAGGACGACGACCTCGCCATCGAGCACAAGATCGCCCGCCTTCAATTTGCCGAGCGCCGCAACGACGCGCGGGAAGCGATCGCCGAGGTTGATCTGATTGCGGCTCCACAACACGATCTCCCCGCCGGCGATCGCGGCGATGGCGCGGTATCCGTCGTACTTCAGCTCGTAGGTCCACCGCGACTCATCCACCGGCGGGTTGTCCACCAACGTCGCCAGCATCGGCGGGAAGAGACGGCGAAGGAGGGATTTGGGATCCGTCATTGGAAGGCTCAAGTGGAATGATGAATGTTAAATTGGATTCCTCCGAGTTGGCGCGATCATGTCGTCCTGACCCGAGAGTTCGCGCCGGTCTTGAGGGAATGACCCGCCGATATCTTCACAGGAATCACGAGGATCACATCGCGCCGGAGGCGCGTCGGCGATTAGCCGGTGGCAGCGCGTAGACGCTGCCACCGGTTAGCGTTAGCCATCCAAAATGTTGGGGGCGCCCCGCGAGGGGCGCT
>DASQGS010000427.1:0-6241 GCA_035632455.1 Thermoanaerobaculia bacterium
GCGCCCCTACCGTCGCAGGATCGGAACCGCCACCAATCCTGCCAGCGCGATCATCGCCGTAGTCAATCCCAGCGTGAACGATAACGGCCGGTAATACACGCGAACGTCCGACTCGCCTGGCGGAACGATGAAGGAGAGGAACGCCCCGTTTGCTTCGATCATGCGAACGTTTCTGCCGTTGCAGCGCACGTGCCATCCCGGCCAGAACGGTTGACCGCTGACAACGAGCGTGGCGCGCGGCGCTGTGACGTGCATCCGGAAGTCGGTGGGCTTGGTCTCGATCATCGCCAGACGTGCCTCGGGTGCGCTCGCCGGACGAGGTGAGAGAAGGTCGCTCCGCTCGCGATCACTCGCGAGCGGCAGTCGCCGGAGCAGAGTCGTGTGCGCCCAGTCGTCGTGGCGCTTCAGCCGGTCTGCGAAGCGATCGTCATCGCTCTCCACGATGACGTTTCGCGATGGAAAGAAGCGGGGCAAGACGTCGTTGTTCTCGTAGATGTAGCCGTCGGACTCCTTGCGAATGACGCGGTACCGCTGCCTGTCATGAAGCTCGACATCCGGTGGCGTGACGATGAAGCGAACGTTGAGAAAGTCGAGCAGGCGCGTGTCCTGATTCTTCCAGTTCGCGAAGTACTCGTCGGCATCGTAGCCCGCGACCACGCGAAGCACGCCGAGGTAGCGGCCATTACTCATCGGATCGTGAGCGCGAATGTCCTCGAACCCGTACATCGGAGCGGTGTTCGGGAAGAGCGCCGCGCCAAAGCCCACGATCCGGAAGGGCGCGTTGGGCGGCTGGGTTGCGCCTGCGATCTGGAGCTCTTCGATCAGCGGCTCGCGCGGATAGAACAGGCGCGAATCGACCACAGGATTCCAGCCGGCGCCGACGCTCCAGAGCTCGGCGATGATCGCCGCGGCGAGCACGAGGAGCGAGGCCCGCTGCGCGCGAGGAAGCGCGACCATGATCGCGGCCACGCTGAGTACGACCATGCTCGGCAGCGCCGCGAGGATCGCGTTGTCGCGTGCCCAACCGCCTGGAAACCTCGTCGTGAAGAAGAGCAGCGCCATGGCGCCGGCGACAATTGCGGTGCCCGCGAGCACGTAGCGTGCGCCGCCGCGGAGCAGAGTCTCCGTCGCTGCACCGGCGAGAAGCGCCAGAACAAATCCGAAGAGCAGGCGCAGCCGGCCATTTGCCGCGAACTTGAAGATGAGATGGAAGAGGTCGCTGACGAGGGGCCACGCCAGGATGATTCCGAGGGTGAGCAAGGCGGCGAGCGCCAGGAAGGTCTCGATCTCGCGCCAGCGCCGCTCGACCATTGCCCGCAGTGCGACTGCGAGCCAGGCCACGATGCCGAGGATCCCGGCGAATCCGGTGAGCGTCTCCGCGTTTTCCGGTCCCCAAACCTGGTCGACGGGCGTTGCCCCGAAGAAGTGCGGTTGGAACAGAACGACGGCGGAGCGGTAGTCGGAGTAGGCGCCGATCACATTCGGTTTCGCGGTGAGTTGCTGGAAACGCTTCGACCTCGGGAGGGCCTCGGCGAACGGGGCCAGGAACGGCATCGCCAACAGCACAGCGATGATTCCTCCGACTGCCGCGGCGCCGAGGAACTGCCGCACGTTGCGCCAATACGAATCGCGAGTGCCGTCGACGCTGCGCTCCACGAGCGCAATCCATGTCATGTACAACACGCCGAGAAAACCGATGTGCGAGGCAGCCTCCGGATGGCCGCCGTAGAGAATCGACGCCCAGATCAGAGCGAAGGCGACGATCCGCGTGTAGGTTCGCTTCTCGGCGACGAGGTCGAGTTGATACAGGACCGCGGGAAGGAACGCGGCCACGGTCGCGAGCGGAAAATGCAGCCAGACGATCATGAACGTGCCGAAAGCGAATGAGACCGCCGCGACGGCGCTGGCGAGCTCCGACCAGCCGCGACGGCGGGCCCAGAGAAACGTGAAAGTCATGGCGATGAGCAGCTTCATCGCCGCCTCGGCGGCGAAGCTCTGGGCAAGAGGGAGCGGAAGCGCGAGGAGGCGCAACGGCGAGAGCGCAGCGCTCTGGCCGTTTGCAAGAAGCGGATAGCCGCCGCCGGCCGCGGAGTTCCACAGCGGGAATTGCAGCATCCGGAGTGAATGGCGTACCTGATGAGCCCACGGAATGATCTGGAGAGGGAGGTCATTCAGGTCGTTGTTCGCCGACGTGCGCGTGGCGTTGACGTAGACCCACGGCGGCAACGAGCGAAGGAAGTCGACCGGCACGTTCACGAAAGCCTGAGTCATCGGCCGGAAAAGAAAGATGAGTACGAGAAGGTACAACAACGCGGCGATTCGCCGGCGCAGCTCGATGCCGCCGCGCCGCGCGAGCATCACCGCCACGCTGTAGAGCAGTCCGATGTAGAGCCAGGTGAGGTTCATGGTCACTACGGCGCCTCAGTATGGCGGGAAGACGGCGATCGCGGATCGATTACATTTCGCGCAGCTTCGCCCATAGACGCTGCGCGCTTGCGAAGGCATCGCGCGGATCGCCTGCCGCGATCTCGCGGGCCACGGCCTCGAGCGCGGCGGCCTCGCGGACGAGGTTCTCGCGGTTGGCCGCGATCACCGGCGCCCAGACCGACGCGTCGCTCCCGGCCAGGCGGAGGAATGTGCGCAGGCCGCCGCCGGCGAATCGCAGGAGCTCGTCGCCTTCGCGCTCGATCAGCGCGGCCAGCGCAGTCGAGAGGATCTGCGGAAGCTGGCTTGTGACGGCGACGGCGCGATCGTGCTCGATGGGATCGACGGGATCGAGGATGGCGCCGCAATCGCGCACCAGATCATCGACCAATGGCTCATCATGGCCGGCATGAACGAACCAGCGCTTTCCCTCGAAAAGATCGGCGCGCGCCGCCGCGACTGAGCGTTCCTCCGACCCGGCCATCGGATGCCCGGCCACAAAACGGAGCTTGCTCTTCGACGCTTCCGCGATGAGCGGAGCCATGACGCTGCAGACGGACGTAACGAGGTCGCCGGGCGCAAGCTCGCCGGCAATCTGGCGCAGTGCCACGTCGACAGGCGTGGCGAGAATCGTGACGCCGGCAGACGACTGATCGATGCTGTCGAGCTTTTCGTCAGCGGCGCCGCGACTCCGCGCCTCGGTCAGGGCGACGGCGGGATCGACGTAGGTGACGTGCCAGCCGCGGCGCCTTAGCGCGATGCCGATCGAGCCGCCGATCAACCCCAGACCGACGACCAGCGCCCGCCGCGTCGCGTCCGCCATCGCATCTCTATTCGCGCGCCATGAGGATCAAAGTGCGATCCACGACCTGTTGCGTGGTTACGTCGAAATACGGCCGTTCGAGCGTGACCCGTGGACGATTCGGCCGCGGATCGATGTTCGCGCCTTTGTATTTCCCTTGAGCCTTCGCGATGTCGACCTTCAGGTTCATCTTGTCGAGCACCGGCTTGATGGAGACGAGATCGGCGTTGAGGTCGCCGCTGCGGTAGAACGCGGGCGGCTTGGCAGCGCTGAGGTTGTTCGTGGCATCGGGCGCTACCGTGTTGAATCCGTACGACTTCGCGTACCACTCGGCGACCTGTTCGATGGGCGCCTCGCTGTCGTAGATCGCCATGGCCGGCGGCTCCTTCTCGTTCGGGACCACGACCTTGTGGGCCTGCTTGGTGAGATCGGTGAGCTGCGCAAGGTACTTCGCGCCGGGGTAGACCGTGAACGCGAACGCGGGCTGCGCCGCTCCGCTCTCGTACTCCGAAACCTCGCCCTTCTCGTTCTTGCACCCGGCGGCCACGGCGGTCACGAGCGACGCGATCATGAGCAAACGAAGTGACTTCGACATCGTTGGGTTACCTCCCTGTGGATTGCCAGCAGAACATACCGCAGACGACCGGCCTATGAACAGCCCGTTTTGGACTGCGGCAGCTCGCCCCCGCTTTTGCGGCAGAACCACACCCTGCCGGTGTCAACGAAAGCGGCAGCGAGCTGCCGCAGTCCATAGGTCACCCCTCTGGCAGGAACTCCCGAATCGGCCTTCCGACCACGTCCTCGAAGCACTGCGTGTACGAGCGGATCGCGCCCACCGGCTCGTCGAGGAAGATGCGCTCGACCCGAAAGAGGGGGACGAACATCGTGACCAGCGCCAGGTTCGGCTCCTCGTTGCGCGCGATCTGGCGCACCCAGTCGTCGAAGGAGTCGAGGTTGATTCCGCGCAAAGTCAGTCCGGCGGGCGAGAGCGAGGCGAGCACGCCGAAGAATTTCTCCTTCGGGTTGACCAGGTTCACGATTACCAGCGCCTGCGGGGCGAATCCTTCGATCATGGGTGGTCTTCGATCCTCTCGCTCAGTTCGATCAGCACGCCGTGGCCCGCAGCGGGATGGAGAAACGCCACCCGGCAGCCGTGCGCGCCCGGCACGGGTGCCGAGTCGATGAGCCTGAATCCCTCGGCCTTCAAGCGGGCGAGATGAGCCTCCAGGTCGTCGACGCGAAAACAGATGTGGTGAATCCCCTCGCCGCGCTTCTCGATGAACTTCGCAACCGTCGATTCGGGCGACAACGGCTCGAGCAGCTCCAGCGTGGCGTCGCCGGCAAAGAGAAAGGCCGTGGTCACTCCCTGCGATTCGACGCGCTCGACGTGATCGATCTCGAGCCCGAGGGCGCGGTAGATCTTGGCTTCGTCGATGGAGCGAACGGCGATGCCGATGTGATCGAGGGCCGGTTTGTTCATCGCGCAAGTCTAGCGTGCCTTGCGTCATCCTGAGCCCGCGAAACCAGGGGGGAGTGCAGTCCGGCGAAGGATCGCCGACACCGGCGCTGACCAGTTCCCGCGCCTGTCATACCGTCATCGCTCTCTTCTCGCCGCGTTTGAACGGAGTTAGCAGGGCCTCGAGAGCTAGCAACCACGACGTATCGACGCAAAACGCGACCCCTTCACCGAAACGTAACAAGCGGAAGAGTGCGAGCGAAGATCCGATACTCCCGGAATTCGCCCCGGGTGGAAGGCCGTCACATCGAACTGTGCGGCTCCATCACAGCGATCAGTAATATTTAACACCGCGGTCACTTGCCGGAACTAGGAGTATATGCCCATCTATAAGGACGAACGCCTAGACGGCTCGCATTAGTGCTTCTGAGCAGCATCTGCGTCACGGAGTTGAGCGTGTTAACAGAGTCTGTGAAGATCAAGAATGATGATGCTTTCCGCAGGTTAGTCGCAACTTGACACGGTTCAAGCCTCGCGAACTGGTGGCTGCCGGCGTTGTGCAATCCGCTCCGTCTGTCGGGAGATCCTTGGCCCAAAAACGACTGAGCCTAACGCGACGAGGACACTATGCAATGGTTGGAACAATCCGAGGAGCTGATCGAGCAGTACTACTCTCGCGAAGGGTATCCAGTAGGATGTCTGGTGCAAGAGGAAAAGGAAAAGATCCGAACACAGCTTGAGCGCCGGGTCAAACGCATTTCATCCTACGTTGAGGAGAAGCTGATCCCGCCGATCTATCAAGCGCCCCTGGCAGTACAAATGGAGATCACCCACCGCTGCAATCTGCAATGCGTCATGTGTTACAACCGCTCAGGGCGCACTCCTGCGGCTTATGAGGAGCTGAGCGACGACGAATGGATGGCGCAGGCTCGCCGATTCGCGGACTTGGGAGTCTGCGAAGTGGTGATCTCCGGCGGGGAGCCGCTCCTGCGCCCGGATCTGGTCTTCAAACTGCTCGACTTATGCAAAGAGCACGGCCTTTCGCCGCACCTGATCACGAACGGCTGGCTGGTCAATGCCGAGATGGCCGCCCGGCTGGCCGAATACGAGTACGGTTTCATACAAGTCAGCATCGATGGCCAAACGCCGGCTATTCACGACCGGATACGCCAGGTTCGTGGAAGCTGGGACCGTGCCACAAGGGCGCTGCAACTGCTCTCTTCTCACGGGTTGTTCTGCCGCATGGCAAGTACGGTCGTCAAGGAAAACTACCGGCACGTGGCCGAGACGATCGATCTGGCCGTGCTGCTGGGGTCCAAAGCCATCATTTTCGGCCGAGTCCTTGCTCAAGGCCGAGGCTGCGAAAACAGCGATGACATCGCTATGGACTCCAAAGAGGCGGCTGAGTTCTATCGCCTCTTTCACCGGGAGAGGGCGTCGAAATCACACTACATCGTCGTGAACCTGGGCATGGAGACGCATCAGCAGATCATCGAAAGCCATATCTCGCCCAATCGCGCGATAATCCTCCGGCCTAACGGGGACGTCCGCCTGGGATG
>DASQGS010000428.1:0-7425 GCA_035632455.1 Thermoanaerobaculia bacterium
AGCTCCGCCGCGGCGGCAAAGCGACGACGGGCGAGCTCGTCATCGGCACGAGCGGCGATCGCCTCTACATCGGCCGCTGGTTCCAGAAGCAGGGCAAGCGGGCCATCGTCTCGGACGGCCTCGCGGAAGTCGCCAGCCATCACGTCAAGGTGCTGGCGGCGATCACGCTCGTGATACGGCAGAGGTAGCGGTTGCTCATCGGACGGATCGGACGGATCGGTCCGATCCGCCCGATCCCCCCGTGCTAGGCTCCCCGCATTCATGACCACCCTCCGCCGCGAGATCGGTCTCTGGCGCGGAATCGCGCTCAACATGATCGACATGGTCGGGATCGGGCCGTTCATCACGATTCCGCTGATTCTCTCGGCGATGGGAGGCGGGCGGGCAATGCTGGCCTGGATCCTCGGCGGCTTGCTCGCCATCTCCGATGGGCTCGTCACGGCCGAGCTGAGCGCCGAACTGCCGGGCTCCGGCGGCTCGTACGTTTTTCTCCGGCAGGCCTATGGCAAATGGGGGCGGATGCTGGCCTTCCTCTTTCTCTTCCAGATCCTGTTCTCAGCGCCGTTGTCGATGGCCTCGGGCTGCATCGGTTTCGCCAACTACCTGACGATTCTCGTGCCTTCGTCGGCGCGATTCGGGGCGGCGGTGGCCATGGCCATCTGCGTCATCGCCACGCTGCTTCTCCTGCGGCGCATCGACTCCATCGGAAAATTCTCGATCCTCTTGTGGGCCGGGGTCATGGCCACGCTGGCCATCGTCATCGGCGCCGGTCTGCCGCATCTCAAGCTCTCCGCCTTCGCGTTTCCGAGCGCTCCGCGGCTCGATGGCCACGCTGGATACTTTGGCCTCGGCGCGGCGCTTCTCTACGCGGTTTACGATTACCTCGGCTACTACAACATCTGCTACATCAGCGACGAGGTTCACGAGCCGGCGAAGACGATTCCGCGGGTGATCGTGATCTCGATCGTCGCCATCGGCGTGATCTACCTGCTGATGAATGCGTGCCTCATCTCGGTGCTGCCGATGAAACAGGCCATGACCTCGAAGGCCATCGTCGGCGACTACCTGGCCGTCCTCCTCGGCCGGCGCGCCGCGCAGTGGATCTCTCTGCTGATTCTCTGGACCGCGTTCGCCTCGATTTTCTCGCTCATGCTCGGCTATTCGCGCATCCTCTACGCCGCGGCGCGCGACAGGAACTTCTTCGCGATCTTCGGGCGGCTGCACTCGACAGGATCGTACCCGTATGTCTCAATTCTCTTTCTCGGCAGCATCGCAGCGATCTTCTGCTGGTTCCCGCTGAAGACCGTGCTTCAAGCGATTCTGTCGATCCGGGCGATCATCCCATTCATGGCCCAGATCGTGGGCGCCGTGATTCTGCGAGTCCGCGAGCCGCGGCGCGCGCGGCCCTTCCGGATGTGGCTTTATCCGCTGCCGGCGATCGTAGCTGTCGGATTGTGGGGATACGTCGTCGTCTCACCGGAGAAGGGGCTGCAATATGGAGGCTTGTTTGTGATCGGCGCCGGTCTGTTGTTCTATGCGATCAGGAATTGGGCGGTGAGGCGGGATTGGGATCTTGGCGGCCGCTCGTAAGAGGCATTCACCACAGAGGCACTGAGGACACAGAGAAATCCTGCAGCAAGAATGAGAGGCCGTCCGTGTGAGCACGAACCTCTCAGTGACCTCTGTGTCTCTGTGGTGAAATGCTTTTCGCGAGCAGAATCCCCGATCAGGATGACGTGCTCACTTCTGTTCCACGCCCACGAGTTGCGCCGCGAGCAATCGCGGGTCGCGATTGCCGAGCACCTTGGCGGGAGTGAAGGAGCGCTCCGAGCGCATGCGGATCTCGACGTCAGGAACGTCGGGCAGCGCGACTTCGAGGCTCGATGGCTTCGGCCGCGTGGCGACGCCGCGGCCTGCCGTCGCTCCGTTGACGAAGACGTCGACCGCGTTTCTATCGTACGGCGCATCGTGCGAGAGGCCGAATGAGAGCGTGACCTTGCCGCGATGCTGGTGCGGCATTCGGATCGTGGCGTCGGGCGCGAGCCAGCGCCATTCCTCCCCGTCGATCGTCCGCTCGAGCGCGTAGACGCCGCTCACCGGCAGGTAGCGCTCCTCGGGGCGGATCGGATCGAGCGTCACCCGGCGATAGTGGTTGCGCGTCAGCTTGCCGTAGGCGTCGCTCCATTTCCAGGAGAAGACCTTCGCCTCGGGCACCATCGAACCGCCGTCGCCAAACAGGACCAGCGGCACAGACGGCTGATCGTAGTACTGCACCAGACCCTTCTCGATCGGCATCATCGGAAACCGCGACATCAGATACTCGGCGTGCGGCCGCAGCGAGAGCTCATAGAGAATCACGGTTCCAGGCGCGAAGTGCGCCTTCGCGTACTCCGCGGCCATGGCTACCGGCGACGGACGTTTCGTGCGCTCGGCGACGATGGGATCAACATACCAGAGCGAGATGCCGGCGAAGAATGCCGCGGCGATCCATGGCACCCACGAGGAGCGCGCACTGGCCTGGATCACGCCGAAGCCGCAGGCGGCGACAAGCGCGACGAACATCATCGCCGGCAGGCTGTACCGCGCGCCGTCGGACGGATCCATGGCCCCGAGCTCGAAGATCAGGTAGATCGCCGTGAAAAGCGCGATCGGCAAGATGTTGACCTTCCCGTCGCGAGAGCGCAGGACCAGCGCCCGCTTGCGCCAGATCGCCCAGATCCCGAGGGCGATGCAGAGGAGGAGCGGGATCGTGATGTACTTCGATCCCCACGGATGGATCAGGAAGCGCGTGGCGATCTCGCGGAACGGAATCGCGCCGCGCGACATCGCGGCATCGTGCGTCGCGAAGTACTGGGCCTGCTTTCGTTCGTAGGCGATGACCTTCTCGAACCCGCCCGCCGCATCCATGAGCGGGAGAAACCACATCAGCGATACGAAGCCGAACGTCGCCACCGCAGCGACTCGCTGCTTCCCCGCGCCGGCGCTCCTGCGCATGCGCCACAGCGCGAGCACGAACACCGGCAGCAGCGGGATCGCGAGCTGCGGCCGGACGCCGATGGCCGCCGAGCACCAGAGGCCGGTGAGCAGCGCGTCGCGCTGATGATCGCCGCCGGCGCCCTCCTCGACAGCATCGAGCCGGGCCATGGCCAGAAACGCGAGTGCAAGAAACATGATCGAAGGGCCGTCGGACATCGGCAACGGCGCCTGAACGAGCATCGCGCACGAGAGTTGAAAAAGAAGGGCGCCGGCGACCGCGAGGTCGGGATCGCCGAGGTAGAGGCGGAAGGCGCGGGCCAGAGCAACGAATCCGATCACCGAGGCGAGGAGGCTGACGACCATCAGGCTGAGGAACGGATCGCCGAAGAAGGAGTTGAAGAACTTCCCGATCAGCACGTAGAGCGGAAAGCCCGGCGGGTGCGGGTGGTACCGCGATGGATCGAAGTTGCGCACGGCCTCGGCGAACAGGAACTCGTCGTTCTCCCAGAACGTACGAGGCATCGTCATCAGCCGCGCCGCCAGGACGATGGCCGCGCCGATCCATTCACGCCAGTTAACCTGTTTCAAATTCATTGCGATTTCACTTGTTTGCTGCCGTCATCCTTAGCCGCGCAGACGGCGAAGGATCTCAAAAGGCAGGGGCCATGCCAAGGAGATCCTTCGCCGTTCACGCGGCTCAGGGATGACGGCAGCAACTCAAGCCCTCGCCACCTACAATGTCCCGGTGCGTCGTTTTCTGCGTGCGCTCATCCTACTGCATCGGACCTTCCGGAGCCTCCCGGCCGGCCCGAGGATGCACGTCCTCGTGCGCTTTCTCACCTGCCCGTTCCTCGCGATCGCCGATCGCGTGCCGTCAGGCGCGTCGGTGCTCGACCTCGGCGCGGGGCACGGCATCTTCGCACGGCTGGCCGGCGATCGAGGAGCCTCGCGCGTCGTCGCCGTCGAGCCCGATCTGCGAAAAGCGCTTCCGCCGATTCCGATGGATCGCGTGTCATTCGTCGCCGGATACGACGACTGCCTTCGCGGGGCGTTCGACGTCGTCGTCATCGTCGACGTTCTTTACAAGATTCCGCGCGAGGAATGGGATGCTCTGCTCACCAGAATCGCGGCTCGCGTAAAGCCGGGAGGCCTCCTCCTGCTGAAAGAGCACGATCCGACGGCGCGGATCAAGCACGGCTGGAACCGCCTGCAGGAGTGGCTCAACTCGCGCTTCCTCGGCATCACGCTCGGCACGGCGTTCAGCTACGAGCGTCCGATCGCGATCCGCGCCAGGCTCGAGCAGCACGGCTTTGGCGATGTCGAGGCGAAGCGCATCGACTTCGGCTACCCGCATCCGCACATTCTTTATGTCGCGAGGCGAGTGTGACGATATGATCCCGGCACCGAATTTCACCGTGTTCTAAGGAGTGTCCCGTGCCCAGCTTCCCTGGTGTTGACTACATGGAAATCGACTCGCTCTTCTCCGAGGAGGAGCTCATGGTGCGCCAGACCGTGAGGGACTTCGTCGACGAGGAAGTCCTTCCGATTATCGAGCACGCCAATCGCGAAGAGAAGTTCCCGATGCACCTCATCCCGAAGATCGCCGAGATGGGCCTCTTCGGCGCCACGATCAACGAATACGGCCTTCCCGGCCTCAACAACGTCGCCTACGGCCTGATCATGCAGGAGCTCGAGCGCGGCGACTCCGGCCTTCGCTCCTTCGCGTCAGTGCAATCCGGCCTGGTCATGTTTCCGATCTACGCGTACGGCTCGAAAGAGCAGAAAGACTTCTGGATACCGAAGCTCGCGGCGGGAGAAAAGATCGGATGCTTCGGCCTGACCGAGCCTGACTTCGGATCGAATCCCGGCGGCATGCGGACACATGCGCGCAAGGACGGCGATTCGTGGATCCTCAACGGCGCGAAGGCATGGATCACGAACGGCTCGATCGCCGACGTCGCCGTGGTGTGGGCCAAGACCGACTCCGGCATCCGCGGATTTCTCGTCGAGAAGGGAACGCCCGGCTTCTCGACGGCCTATCACATGGGCAAGTTCTCACTGCGGGCCTCGGTGACTTCGCAGCTCTTCTTCGCGGACTGCCGCATTCCTGCCGGCAACGTCCTGCCGCAAACGAACGGCCTCAAGTACCCGCTCTCGTGCCTGACCCAGGCTCGCTACGGCATCGCCTGGGGCGCACTCGGCGCGGCGATGGGCGTGTTCCATACGGCGACCGAGTATGCGAAGTCGCGCATTCAATTCGGCGGCCAGCCGATTGCCTCGCATCAGCTCGTGCAGAACAAGCTCGCCTGGATGATCACCGAGATCACGAAGGGGCAGTTCCTGGCGCTGCAGATGGGGCGCCTCAAGGACCAGGGGAAGCTCAAGCCGCACCACGTGTCGATGGGGAAGATGAATAACGTGAACATCGCCCTCGAGTGCGCGCGTTCGGCCCGCGACATCCTCGGCGCGAACGGCGTGTCGGACGAGTACCCAGTGATCCGCCACATGATGAACCTGGAGTCGGTCAAGACATACGAAGGAACGCACGATATCCACAACCTGATCATCGGCGAGGCGGTCACCGGCATCGCCGCGTACAACCCGCCGATGTCGGCCGCGGCCGAGCGCGAGGCAACCGCGCGACGGGAAGCGGAGGCGGAGGCGGGCAAGAAGTAGGAGGACCGGCTCATCGAGCTCGCGCGATCTTCCCTCTCTCCCCGCCCATGTCGTACCCAAGGGTGCGACTCCGGCGGGGAGAGGGAACTTCGTGCCGCTACGCTGCCGTCTCCGTCTCCTCCGTTTTGATCTTCCGCGTCGAATCCACCCAGAGGTAGACACACAGCGCGAGGAACACGACGATCGAGACGAGCTGCGAGATCGTGTCGTGATCGTAGAACGGCGTCTTGATCAGGTCCTCTTTGAACCAGGGGAAGAGGCGAAGGCTGGCGCCGAAGACGCCGCCGAGCGCGCCGCCGGCCATGAGGCCTGAGGCGATGATCACGCCGCGCTCGCGCATCGTTCGTCCTCGCGACGGCTCAGCGCGCTCGGATTTGCGTGTCACCAAATGCGCAAGGAAGCCGCCGACGAGCGCCGGCGTGTTGAGCTCCAGCGGCAGGTACATGCCGAGGGCGAAGACGAGCGCCGGCGCGCCCAGCATCTCCATGGCCACGGCCACCATGCCACCGGCAAAGAAGAGGATGTACGCGATCGGCTGGTGGCTCATGAATCCCTCCACCAGCGCCTTCATGATCGATGCCTGAGGAGCGACCAGCACGGGGTGCTTGTCGCCCGCCACAGCTTCGCCGAATTGAAAGCTCTTCGCCAGAATGACGATTGTGACGCCGACGGCCACCGACGCCGCGATGGCGCCGAGGAACTTCACTTTCTCCTGCGCGGCGGGCGTCGAGCCAAGCCAGTAGCCGGTCTTGAGGTCGGTGATGGTCTGGCCCGAGACCGACAGCGCGGTGCAGACCATGCCGGCGATGGCCATGACGAAGAACATGCCCGTCGTGCCGGAAAGGCCGAACTGCAGCAGCACTACCGACGAGATGATGATCGTCAGCATGGTCATGCCGGACACAGGATTGCGCGCCGTTGTGGCAATGGCGTTCGCGGCGACAGACGTGAAGAAGAACGAGAAGACGAGCGTCAGTACGACGCCGGTGATGAGCACGACGGCGCTGGGTCGCAGCGTGCCGAAGAAGACGGCCACGCCGATCGCGCCGAGAATCACGCCGACCAGGATGGTCATGACCGAGATGTCGCGATCGGTGCGCACGAGATCGCCGTGCCCGCCGGCGCGGAAGGCTTTGATGGCGATGCCGAACGAGCCCGCGATCACCTTGAGCGATTTGATGATCCCGAAGATGCCGGCTGTAGCGATGGCGCCCACACCGACATAGCGGACGTAGTAGCGGAAGATCTCGGCCGCCGCCATCGCTGAGATCGGCTTCGTTCCCGGGTAGACCGCCGTGGGGAAGTGCGCGCCGATCATCGCGATCAGAGGCACGAGGACGAAGTTCGAGAGGACGCCGCCGGCGACGAGAATCATCGAGGAGCGGAGGCCCATGACGTATCCGAGGCCGAGGATGAACGAGATGGCGTCGAAGCGGACCACGATCTTCGCCTTGGCCGCGATGTTGCTCATCGCCGGGATGAATTGGAAGTCGACGTACTCCTTCCACACCTGGAACGTGCTGACGAAGAAGTCGTACACCGCGGCGACGCCGGTGGCTTGCAGCAGGAGCTTGGCTTGCGAGCCGCCTTTCTCACCGGTGACCAGAACCTCGGTGATCGCGGTGGCTTCGGGATAGGGGAACTGGCCGTGCATCTCCCGGACGAAGAAGCGGCGCAACGGGATCAGGAACAGGATGCCGAGGCAGCCGCCGGCCAGGCAGATGAAGATCGTCTGCACTGGATGCGGATTGATTTTGAGCGTGTAGAGCGCCG
>DASQGS010000429.1:0-2188 GCA_035632455.1 Thermoanaerobaculia bacterium
CGGCGCGTCGCGCCGTCCCCTCGCTCAGGATGGCGTACCACTGACCACTGCTCACTTCACCCGCCGATCGCCTTCGCCAGCGCCCCCAGGCTCGAGCGCAGCGCCGCCAGAATCGCTGGGTCCGTCACGTTGCCATGCGCGTCGATCTTCTTGTGGACGAACGGAGCCAGGAGCGAGGCATCGGTCAGGACCTTCCATTGCATCGCGCTCAAGGTCTGAATGATCGCCGCCTGTCCCCTTTCGCCGCCGCTCGTCGCGGCATTGATCAGCACCACAGGCTTGCCGGCGAGCTCGCCGGTCGAGACAAGCCAATCGAGCGCGTTCTTCAGCGCGCCCGGGATCCCGTGCGCGTATTCCGGGCTGGAGATGACCACGCCATCCGCCGCGATCAGCACATCCCGCAACTCTCTCACCGTCGCAGGCGGGTCGTCGCCGTTGAGATCGGGATTGAAATGCGGCAACCCACCAAGACCTTCGTAGATCGCGAGCTCCATGCCCGCCGGCGCGACGGCCGCCGCCGCACGGAGCAGCGCCAGATTCGACGAGGCGGCGCGCAGGCTGCCGCAGATGGCAACGATTTTCATGATCAGTCGTAGTCGGTTCGACACCATGATACCGGCGTCCCGCGCCTCTCGCGATTGATCAAAATAACTCGTTGACCTCACCGCTCCGGCGGCGTAAGGTCGCGCCACACATTCGACTGGAGCTGTTCCTGGCGCGCCGCGAGTGCGGGCCGCGCGACATTCCTCGGAATCAGCACCGGCCGGACTCAACGGAGATTCAGAGATGTCGGATTCGTTCAGCGTCACCACCAGCCAGTCATGGTTCGGCCGATTGTTTGAATCGATCAAGAGCGTCCTGTTCGGCGGAATCCTGTTCATCGTCTCGTTTCCCTTGCTGTTCTGGAACGAGGGTCGCGCAGTGCGCACCGCGCGCAGCCTGACCGAGGGGCTTGGAGCCGTGGTTTCCGTTCCGGTGGATGCCGTCGCGCCCGGCAACGAAGGGAAGCTGGTCCACGTGAGCGGCGCGGTCAAGACCGACAAACCGGTCGTTGACGACGAGCTCGCGATTCAAGCCGATGCAGTCAAGCTCTTCCGCAATGTCGAGATGTATCAATGGAAGCAGAGCGAGCACAGCGAGACGCGCAAGAAGCTCGGCGGCGGCAGCGAGACCGTGACGACGTACGACTACAAACTCGAATGGGCGAAGGGACGAATCGACTCCGAGAGCTTCAAGAAGCCCGAGGGGCACGAGAATCCACCGGCGCCGGCATTCGATAGCAAATCGTTCGTCGCCGATCCCGTGAGAGTCGGCGCATTCACGATGTCGAAAGAACAGATCGACAAGCTCGGCGGCGCGGTCGATTTTCCGGTCGAAGCCGGCGCGGAAGAGAAGGTATCCAAGGAGGCCGCGGCGAAACTCTCCAGCCAAAAAGACCGAATGCCCCTCATGGCCAAGGACGGGAAGTTCTACTCGGGCATGTATGTCAATGGCGCCCCAGCGCCGAAGCTCGGCGACCTGCGCATTTCCTTCCAGGTCATCAAGCCCGCAACAGTGAGCCTCGTCGGCGTGCAGACGGCGCAGAGCTTCGCGCCGTTCCAGGCGAAGGCGGGCGATTCAATCCTCCTCGTCGAGGATGGCACCCACACCGCGGCGGAGATGTTCAAGACCGCGCAGGAACAGAACAAGGTGCTGACCTGGATCCTCCGCGTCGTTTTCTTCTTCATGATGTTCCTCGGATTGTTCCTGTTTTTCCGCCCCATCGCCGTCTTCGCCGATGTGGTTCCGCTCGTCGGCACGATGCTCGGCGCGGGCATCGGCCTCTTCGCCTTCCTCGGCGCCGCGGTGCTGTCATTCATCACGATCGCGATCGCCTGGGTCTACGTCCGGCCCGTGCTCGGCATTACCCTGCTCGTCATCGCCGGCGCCGGCCTTTTCTGGCTGATCAAGGTCGGCCGCGATAAGAAAGCGGCCCGCGCCGCGGCAGCAGGAGCGCCGGCGGCAACGACGAACTGACGCATCACCTGGCTCGAAATGTCCATACTCCAGTTCTGGAGTTTGGACATTTCGATCGTTCCACTTCAAGTACTCCAGCGAGAAGCCCTCTCCCGGCGGGAGAGGGCGGCGCGAAGCGCGGGTGAGGGGACCCCGCGCGAAGCGCGAAATCAAAGCGATGACGATCTCGCGC
>DASQGS010000430.1:0-22647 GCA_035632455.1 Thermoanaerobaculia bacterium
CTGCGTCCCGATGATGTCGCCGATGTCGCCCTCTTTGCCGGAGAAGACCCAGGTCGACAACACCTGGTTGTTTCCGAGGCCCGGGATCGTGTCGTTCTCCTGGAACCAGAGCGTGTCGATTGACGAGACCTTGTCGTTGGCCATGGCCGTGAACTGCTCCGGCGATTTCGGCTTCTTCTCCTTGAGGGCCATCGAGATCCGGGTGATCTCATCGCGGGCGTGATCCTTGGCCAACTGATCGGTCACTTGCGCGACGAGCTGCGGTCTCACTTCCTCGAACGGCCTGTACCCTTCCGGACGGCGGGCCAGCACCTTAATAATGTGGTATCCGTACTCCTTGGTGCGGATCGGGTCGCTGATCGCGTTCAGCGGAACCGAGAACGCGGCGTTCTCGAAGGGCTCGACCGTCAGTCCGCGCTCGATGAACCCCATATCGCCGCCGTTTCCGGACGACGAGGGATCGCCGGAATTCTCCTTCGCCAACTTCGCGAAATCGGCGCCGGCGCGGAGCTGCTTCACGAGATCCTCGGCTTTCGCCTTCGCAGCGGCGTCGACGGGCGGCGGCGCGTTCGGATCGACTTTGATCAGGATGTGGAGAATGTGGGCTGCTTCCTTCGTGCGGTAGTCCTCGTGCGAGGCGTCGTAGCGCTTGCGAAGATCGGCGTCCGACGGAACGATCGTCGCCCGGATGCGCGCCACGTCGGCAACGAGATACTTGACCGCGCGCTGCTCGCCGTGCGCGTACTTGGCTTGATTGGTCTTGTAATACTCCGCGACCTCGGGTTGCGAGACGGTGACGGTCGCGGCCTCACGCGCCGCGTTGTAAACCACGTAGCGGATCTTCGCGTTCTCGCTCATCCGCCGGTACTCCGCCTCGGCCGCTTTCGGTGAGACGACCACTGCGCTGGCCAGCGCGCTCTCCATCTTCTCGAGCGTGATCTGGTGGGACAGCTCATCCTCGAAATCGGCCACGTTCTGAAAACCGAGTTGCCCGGTCACGAAACGCTGGTAGAGGTCGTAGCCGATGAACTTTCCGTCCGGGTTCAGCGACGGAGTGGTCAGGATGCGCTTCTGCACTTCATCCGCCGTCGCGGTCAGGTGGAGCCGCTGCGCTTCCTGAAGGAGAAGGCGTTGATCGACAAGCGACTCGATCACTTGCCGGTTCAGCCCCATGGCCTCGATCATCTCCGGCGACAGCGGCTGCCGGTACATCTGCTCGTAGTTCTTGGTCATGAAGTAAAGATTGCGGCTGAACTCCTGCATGGAGATCGTCTGGCCGTTGACCCTCGCCGCGTAACCCCGATCGTCGGCGCCGCGACCTGACCGCGGACCGCCGGCGCCCCAATCGACGAAGATGAATAGGATGAAGACAGCCACGATTGCGACGAGGATCCACTTGAGGTGCTGAAAGCTGTCGCGCATGAGCTTGAGCATGGGTAACCTGAGCCTCCAGGGCCGGTGTTCGGCCCGATGTTTGCGTAATCGTTTCGGTGGCACAGCCACGGCGGGGACCGCACAGGCCGGCTTGCAGAAAAACGCGGCAGTTTACTCGTTCCTTCCGCGCAGGGGCAAGCGGCGCACCGGTGCGAATCGGGAAACTGAAGAACGTTCGCGGCAAAAGCGCGCTTCCCGCGGCGCCGGCGCATTTCTCGAGCTCCGTACGCCAACCGCTGATTGCCGGTCCCAAATCGCTGTGCTATAACGTTTTGCTCCTACCTCGTTGAGGCTCGTTCACTCTCGATGGCGAACAAGAAGAAAAGCGCCGCTGGCTCTGAAGTCGACTGGTACCTGATCTCGATCGCGCGCCTCAAGCAGATCGGGGTCGGAATCGTGTTGCTGATTCTCGCAGGGGGCGGCTGGTGGTACTACGCGGCGCAGAAAGGCACCCCGCGGAACACCGCAGAGTCGGCGATCGGCAACGCCAGGCAAGCCCTCAACGCTCTTGCCTCTTCGCCGGAACTGCCGAACCACCGCTCGGAGTTCGATCGCGCGCAAAAAAAACTCGAGGAAGCGACGTCTGCGTTTGCAGCGACGCGCTACACCGATGCGCAGTCCTCGGCCGTCGAATCGCAGACCATCAGCAGGGCCGCGCTCAACACAGGCAAGGACCGCGAGAATGACGCCCAGTTCCTCACCGTCGAGGGTGACGTGCAGTTTCAGAAATCGTCGACCAGCGACTGGAAGAAAGCCGACGCCCGGACTCCGCTGTTCAACGGCGATTGGGTCAAGACTTCGGACAACGCCTCCGCCGAGCTCATCTTCTCCAACGGCTCGCTCTACACCATCGGACCGAACGCGCTGCTCGAGATCTACTCGACGATCAACCCCGCCACGAGCAAGAAGAGCAACGCCGTACAGATGCAAGTGGGCTCCGTCGAGATCGCCACGACCGACGACGCTTCGACCGTCCGAACACCTGGCAGCCAGGTCGTGGTCGATTCGGAGTCGACAACCCAGGTCGGTGTGGATCGATCGAAGCAGACATCGGTCGTGGCCACGAAGGGATCGGCGCAACTCATCAGTGCCACGGCCGGCGCACAGCCAGTCAAGTTGAGTGCGGGCGAGAAAGTCAGTGCTTCGTCCGAAGGTGACGTCTCACAAGTCAAGAAGGTAGCGCTGCCGCCGGCACTCGCGACGCCGGCGGACAACCAGGTGTTCCAGCTCTCCGGCGAGCCGCGAGTCGCCTTCTCCTGGCAGCCGGTCGCAGGCGCGAAGGGCTATCTCCTCGAGGTCTCCCGATCGCGTCTGTTCAGCGCACTGGAGATCAACTCGAAACGGCAGAAAACGACCGCCACGGCGAAGGTCTCTTCGGAAGGCACGTTTTACTGGCGCGTGGCGTCGATCGGTCCCGACGGCGAAACCGGCTCGTTCGCGCCTTTCCGGCGCTTCCGAGTCTCCGGGAGCTCCGGCACGAGCTCGAGCGACTCGGATAAGAAACCGCCGGCTCTTCACCTTCTGAGGCCATACCCGCTGGGCGGTCCCTTCTACATGATCGAGGGGACGACCGAGCCAGGGGCGACGGTGTTGATCAACGACGAGGAGGTCGACGTCGATTCGAGCGGCCACTTCAAGAAGATCGTAAGCTTCAACAAACTCGGGCGGAACGCAGTGGTCGTGAAGGCCATCAATCCGGCTGGCGTCCAGGCAGTTCAATCGGAAACGGTGCTGGTCGAGGAATGACCGCGCGCCTCCAGTAAAGGAAAACCTCGATCCATGGCCTTGAAATCACTCTTGTCGATGTTCTCAAACGATCTGGCGATCGACCTCGGCACTGCCAACACCCTGGTCTACGCGAAGAATAAAGGCATTGTCGTGCGCGAGCCGTCCATCGTGGCGGTCAACAAGATCAACATGAACGTCGAAGCGGTGGGCCGCGAGGCCAAAGAGATGCTCGGGCGGACGCCGGGCAATATCGCCGCCATCCGGCCGATGAAAGACGGCGTCATCGCCGACTTTGAAGTCACCGAGAAGATGATCAAGTACTTCATCGAGAAGGCGCACGGCCGGCGCTTCCTGGTGAAGCCCCGCATCGTCATCTCCGTGCCGTCCGAGATCACCCAGGTGGAAAAGCGCGCCGTCAAAGACTCCGCCCTTCGCGCGGGAGCGACGGAGGTGTATCTCATCGAGCAGGCCATGGCCGCGGCCATCGGTGCCGGCCTCCCGATCACCGATCCGACAGGCAACATGATCGTCGACATCGGCGGCGGAACGACCGACGTCGCCGTGATCTCGCTTGCGGGCATCGTCTACTCCCGCTCGGTGCGCGTGGCCGGCAATGAGATGGACGACGCGATCATCCAGTACATCAAACGCAAGTACAACCTGCTGATCGGCGAGCGCACCGCCGAGCAGGTCAAGATCGAGATCGGCTCCGCGTTCCCGCTCGACGAGGAGATGACCATGGAGATCAAGGGCCGCGATCTGGTCGAAGGCGTGCCGAAGACTCTCGTGGTCTCGGACGAAGAGATTCGTGAAGCGCTCTCCGAGACCGTGGCCACCATCGTCGAGGCGGTGCGCGTGGCTCTCGAGCGGACGCCTCCCGAGCTGAGCGCGGACATCATGGACAAAGGCATCATCATCGCCGGCGGCGGGTCGATGCTCAAGAATCTCGACAAGCGCCTTCGCGAGGAAACCGGCCTTCCAGTGACCCTGGCCGAGGATCCGCTGGCCTGCGTGGCCCTCGGCACCGGCCAGATGCTCACGGATTTCAGCTTGTTGAGAAAGATCTCGATCGATTGAGGCGCCAGCCGACCAGCCGAACCTACGAGCTTTCGGTCCTGGAGTTGATTTCGTAGGGCCCAGCAGCGCTGGGCCGACGAGCACGCGGATCGAAACCGAGGGAGGCGCCACCTCGCGCCGCGGCCCAGCGCTGCTGGGCCCTACGGGCTTGCGTCGAACCTACAAACTTGAGCCACTCGGCGCTAGACTGGACCGGTTATGCAAGTCGTCATCGAACGCCGGCCGACGCTGCTGTTCATCGTCGTGCTCGGTTTGCTGTTTCTCCTGATGAGCGTGAGCGGCCAGACGCGGTACGTGGGAGAAACGCGCACTCTGTTTGAGCGAACGTTCATGACAGTCTTCTCGCCGGTGCCAACATTCGTGAACTGGATCGGCCGCGGCACTGCGGACATCTACCACGGCTATGTCGACATGCGCCGGGCGGTGAATGAGAACGTGCAGCTCCATCGCCAGGTCGCGTCGCTGACGACCGACAACCTCAAGTTGCGGCAGTCTGAGGGCGACCTGCGCCGGCTCCGAACCCTCCTCGGCTACTCCGAACAATTCAGCATGCCCACCACCATGGCCGTGCCGATCATGATCGACACCTCCGGCCGCTTCAAATCGATCCTGATCGATCGCGGCTCGAGCTCGGACGTGCAGGTCAACGACGCCGTGGTCAACGCCAGCGGCCTGGTCGGACGAGTCGTCCTGACCACGAAGGACCTCGCCAAGGTGCAGCTCCTGACCGACGGCGACTGCTCGGTCGGCACGATCGTCGAGCGCACTCGGCGACAGGGCGTGGTTCGCGGCGATGGCACGGGCGCGCAGATGTTCGATGTGCCTGCTCGCGAGGACATCCAGCCGGGCGACACGGTCATGACCGGCGGCATCGACGGAATCTATCCGAAAGGGATTCTCGTCGGAACGGTCGTGAGAGCCGAGGAAGGTAAGGGCCTCTTCAAGATGATCTGGATACGCCCGGCGGTCGACACGTCGAATCTCGAAGAAGTCATCGTCCTTCACACCCGCAAGATCCCCCCCGAAGTCGTGAGGTACGCTCCGTGAGATGGCTTCGGTTCGTAATCGGACTGCTCATCGCCCTGACGATTCATTCGCTGCTCAACAGCTTCTTTCCGAACGCGCTGGCGTTCTTCAATCCCTATGTCATTCTGGTTGTCTATTACTCGAGGGGAGGCAACGTCTTCGGGGCGATCATCGCCGGCGTCGTGGCCGGCCTCGTGCAGGACGCCTTTTCGATTGCGCCGTTCGGCCTGCATGCCTTCTCGCTGACCGTCTGCGCCTACGCCGTGGCGTATACGAACGCGCGCCTGGTTCTGCGTGGAACCCTCGCCTTCGGCGGTTGTCTCGTCGGCGCGGTGGTCGTCAACGAGCTCGTGATCTTCGCCCTTGTGAACATCCTCCTCAAACAACGAGTGGAGATGTTCGAGCAGGGCCTGCTCGTCAAGACGATTTTCACGTGCCTCCTGGGAATGCTCGTCTATCAGATCCTGACGCTCTTCCTCCGCGAAGAGCCGATCGAAGCAACAAAGCGCCCTACTGGCTGGTGAAGCGAAATTGAAAATTGAAAATTGAAAAAGGGCCGTGTCCTCTCGCCATTTTTCAATTTTCAATTTCTCAATTTTCAATTGGGCCACCGAATGCGCGTATACCGAGACGACCAGAAGTTCCTGACTTTCCGCATCAACGCCCTCCTTTGGGCGATCGTGGTCGTGTTCGCGTTTCTCGCCGGTTCGTTCTGGATCATTCAGGGAGTCCAGGCCGAGAAGTACCGCAACCTTTCCGAATCGAACGCGCTGCGTGAAGCCGTTCTCCCAGCCAAACGCGGACTGATCATGGACCGCAACGGCAAGATCCTGGCGGACAATCAGCCCGCGTACTCGCTGACGCTCGATCGCACGCTCATGAGGCAGCTCGGCAAGGGCGATCCTACCCACAGGCCCAAGCTGATCACGTTTTTGGCGCTCATCCTCGGGTCGTCGGTTGGCGACATCGAGGCCCGGTTCGACAAGGGCAAGGCCATTCCGCCGACACATCCGCTGCCAATCGCCGACGATTTGACCATGGCCCAGGTCGCGGCGACGCAGGCGCAATCGATCGCGTTCCCGGAGCTCAACGTCGAGCCGGTCCAGCGGCGCAACTATCCGTACAACACGCTGGCCGCGCATGTGCTGGGGTTCATCGCCGAAGCGAATGACAGAGACATCGCCCAGCGAAAGGACATCTTGCGGCCCGGCGATCTGGTCGGTAAGCGCGGCGTTGAGTACGTCTATGACAGCTACCTCCGCGGACGGGACGGTTCTCAGTATTGGCAATACGACAGCCACGGGCGTCGGCTCCAGGAGTACAAAGCCGCGCGGAAGGACCCAATCGCCGGCAGCAACGTCTACCTGAGCCTCGACTTCGAGTTGCAGCGGCGTGCGGAGCAGTACTTCATCGAAAACGAGTTCGTCGGCGCCGCGGTTGCCCTCGACCCACGCAACGGCGAGGTGCTGGCGATGATCTCCTCGCCGGAGTTCAACCCCAACGCCTACTCCCGGCGCTTCACACCCGATGTCTGGAAGACCATTATCTCGAACCCGTTCAAAGTCGAGCTCAATCGCGCGATTCAAGGCCTCTACTCGCCGGGCTCGGTATTCAAGCCGGTGATGGCCATGGCCGGCCTCTCCGATGCCGCGATCGATACGTCGACCAAGTTCTCATGTGGCGGCAGCGCCGTGATCTCAGGCCGGCGATTCCGCTGTTATCGCAAGGACGGCCACGGCTCGCTCGACGTCTCCAACGCCCTCAAGGTTTCATGCGACATCTTCTTCTACAACACCGGCGCCCGCCTCGGCGTCGACAAGATCGCCGAATACGCGCACAACCTGACGTTTGGCGAAGTCTCGAAGATCGACCTCGACGGCGAGCGCGCCGGCATCGTGCCCTCGATCGCCTGGGCCGCGGAGAAGCAGCATCGCAAGTGGTACCCGAGCGAAACGATCTCTGTGGCCATCGGACAGGGCCCGCTCGACGTGACGCCGCTTCAAGTCGCAAACATGATGGCGGCCATCGCCAACGGCGGCACTGTCTATCAGCCGCACGTCGTGCGTGAGATCGAGAGCAACGGACCCGAGGGAAGGAAGCGGATCGAGATCGCGCCGAAGGTCCTGCACAAGGTCGCGCTCTCTCCCTCTGCCCTTATGGCCGTACGCGAAGGACTCTGGCGAGTGGTCAACGAGAGTGGCGGCACCGGTGGCAACGCCCGCGTTGCCGGGCTCGATATCTCCGGCAAGACCGGCACGGTGCAGGTCATCGCGCAACACGGCTGGGTCAGGAGCGAAGCGCTGCCGTTCAAGTACAAGGACCACGCCTGGTTCGCTTCCTTCGCGCCGCGCGACAATCCGCAATTGGTTGTGGTGGTCGTCGTCGAACACGGCGGCCACGGCGGTGTCGACGCGGCCCCGCTGGCGAAACTACTCTATGAGGCACGATTCAAGAACAAGATCTTGATCGCGGGCTTGAATCCAAACGTGGCCGCGCCCGTCGATTCGGTGGCAGAGGAGCCGACTCCGGGCCCTGAGCCGTAAGAGAGATGTGACGCGCGATTTCGCGGGTACATCAACGCCGCAGCCTGTCCGTGTCCCGCCGCTCCTTCTTCGTGGGACGGCCGCTGCCGCGATCTCGAAATCCTCCGAGGCTGATGCCGATCTCCTGCTTCGGAGTCTCGTCAACGTACATCGTTCGCGCGATTTCTTTCGAGACCGTGGCGCTCGGAAGACCGGCCACGACTACGCGGCGAAAGCGGTCGCCGGCCATGAACTCGATGACGTCGCCCTCGCTTACCGCCGCGGCTGGTTTGGCGCGCTGGCCATTGAGCTTGACTTTCCCGCCGCGGCAGGCTTCGGTCGCGTCGCCTCGATGTTTGAAGAGGCACACGAGCTTGAGCCAATGATCGACCCTGTGACGCTCCATGGTATTCGGCTCCCCAAGTCGCTCAGGATCAAAGGGTTCGCGGTTTGATTCCGCGCCGATGCTCCTTCTATAATCCCGGCTCGGAGGCACCCCCGATGATCAAGGCAGACATCGTCAACAAAGTAGCCGAGGCTTCGGAAATTTCCCGCGTCAAAGCCGCGCAGGCGGTGGACACCGTGATCGAAGGTTTGCGAAACGCACTGGCGGCCGGCCAGAGAATCGAGCTGCGCGGGTTCGGCGTGTTCCAGGTGAAGCAGCGCAAGAAGGGAATCGGCCGCAATCCGAAGACCGGAGTCGAGGTCAAGATCCCGCCGGGCAACACGATTCGCTTCAAGCCCGGCAAAGAGCTGCGCAATCTTCTGTAAGTCGCCCACACTTTTCCTGAATGAGTCGCCGGCCTTGAGCCGGCGATTGTCGTTTTCGGGACGGTTCATGCAAATGCGCGCGGCAATTGCGCTCGCGCCGCGGCACCAGCCGTAACAACGTGAACTTCCCGCAAACGCTCCGCTGCCCAACAAACCCAGGCCAGATTCCGTCGTCTACACATTGAGACGAACAGAAGCGACCTGAACATGCAGCGAATCTCGCTCAGGGCGCCGGCATCTCGACCTTCCTTCCTCGCGTTGCTGCGACGCGCGGTGTGTCTTCTCCGAGATGCCGGCGTCCTGGTTGTGTGATCAATATGTTGACCAGCTTGCGTTGCAAACAAGAGGTAAACGAAAAGCAACGGGCGCAACCCTGGCCCGATGCGTTTCGAATAACGGTCCAGACGCAAACACAGACGTACACAAACAACTAAGGAGAAACCATGGTCAAGAACTTCGCCTTC
Organism: Thermoanaerobaculia bacterium; assembly: GCA_035632455.1. Classification (GTDB taxonomy): domain Bacteria; phylum Acidobacteriota; class Thermoanaerobaculia; order Gp7-AA8; family Gp7-AA8; genus DASQGS01. The sequence continues at coordinate 9,023 of DASQGS010000430.1, forward strand.
TCTCTCGCTCTGCTCGTTGCCGTAGGCTGCGCTTCCTCGCCGTTGCATCCGACCGACACCGCTTCGACCGGCGGCACCGGACTCTCCCACTCTACTGAGGCAGACAGTTACATTCTGCTCTCGTCGCCCACTGCCGTACGCGATATCGATTGGATGAAACCGGTGCGCGACTTCAACGTTCGCGGCGTCATGACCAACCGCGGTTTCACGCCGGTCAGCAAGGTCGAGGGCAACGGGAAGTTCTGCGCCGACGGCAAGGATTGGCTGAGCCTCTCCGACGCCAAGGTTCACAAAGCCGGTGATGGCAAGGCACCCGAGGCTCCGTTCCTCTACGGCTGCGCTACGAACAACGGCTTCGAGCCCGCTTCACGCGACATCGTGTTGCAGTAGAGCCAGGCTCTCTGCACCAGCGCCCCTGTTCGCAGGACCGACTCCCCCGGCGAGCTGAAGGCGTGAAATTCCCCCTCGAGCGGCGCCTCCCGGCGCCGCTCGTCCTTTCTGTGGGTGCTGTCCAAGCCCGATGGATTGGCCGGCCCTGCGAACTTCCTCGCGCGGAGACGGTAGAATCCGTGGACATGGCATCCAATCAAACCGTCCTGGTCCTGGACTTCGGATCGCAGTACACCCAGCTCATCGCCCGAAGGATTCGGGAGAACGGCGTCTACTCCGAGATCCATCCGTGCGACCTGCCGATTGAGCGCATTCGGGCACTTGCCCCATGCGCGATCATCCTATCGGGGGGCCCGCTGTCCGTGTACGCCGAGGCCGCTCCTTACTGTTCGCGCGAGGTGTTCGAGCTTGGCGCCCCGATCCTCGGAATCTGTTACGGCATGCAGCTCATGGCGTACTACCTCGGCGGACAGGTGGAAGCGGCCCGAGAGCGCGAGTATGGCCGCGCCGAGATCGATGTCACCACCGACTCCCCGCTGTTTGCCGGCACACCGCACCATCAGCGCGTCTGGGCCAGCCACGGCGACAACATCCTGCGTGAGCCGCCGGGCTTCAGCGTGACGGCATCGTCATCGAGCTCGCCGATCGCGGCGTTCGAGAATCGCGAGCGAGCCACCTTCGCCATCCAGTTTCATCCCGAGGTCACTCAGACCGAGGCTGGCCCGCAGATTCTCAGAAACTTCCTGTTTGACGTTGCCGGCTGTTCCCGCTCCTGGGATCTTGGCGATTACCGCAAGCGGAAGGTTGCTGAGATCCGGCAAGCGGTCGGCGATCGCAAAGTCATCGCAGCGGTCAGCGGTGGGGTCGACTCGTCCGTCGCCTCGCTTCTGGTCGCCGAAGCAGTCGGTGATCAGCTCACGGCGGTCTTCGTCGATAACGGAGTTCTTCGCAAGAACGAAGCGATGCAGGTGGTGTCGCGCCTCAGCGAGGGACTGGGGATGCACATCGTGGCCGTCGACGCGAAGCAGCGCTTCTACGATTGTCTCGCAGGCATACAAGAACCGGAGATGAAGCGCAAGCGCATCGGCAACGAGTTCATCGCTGTTTTCGAGGAGGAAGCGAAGAAGATCGCTGGAGCGGAGTTTCTGGTCCAGGGCACGCTCTATCCCGACGTCATCGAGTCGGTCTCGATCAAGGGCCCGTCCGAGGTGATCAAGACCCACCACAACGTCGGAGGGCTCCCGGAGAAGATGGGCCTGAAGCTGATCGAGCCGGTGAGGGAGTTGTTCAAGGATGAGGTCCGCCGCCTCGGCATCGAGCTCGGTCTTGAGGAAGAGTTCGTCTGGCGCCATCCATTCCCGGGGCCCGGGCTGGCGGTACGCATCCTCGGCGAAGTGAACGCAGAGCGGGTCGAGATCCTGCAGAACGCCGACGAGATTGTCATCGACGAGATCCGCCGCGCCGGCCTGTACCGGGAGATCGCACAGGCCTTCGCGGTTCTCTTGCCGGTGCGCTCCGTCGGCGTCATGGGCGACGAGCGCACGTACGAGAATGTCCTTGCCGTCCGCGCCGTCTCCACCACCGATTTCATGACCGCAGACTGGTACCGCATGCCTCACGACGTGCTCGACCGCATGGCCCGGCGCATCGTCAACGAGGTTCGCGGGATCAACCGCGTGGTCTACGACGTCTCCTCGAAGCCGCCCAGCACGATCGAATGGGAATGAGGCCTTGCAGGGATTCGGTGTTACAATCCGCGCACTCGGTCTCGTAAAAGTAACTTCACCCGCGGGCGGAGGCGTCCAGCGGATGGATCGTGCATCAACCGAATTCTCTCTGACAATCTAGCCGGAGGTCACATGCATCGTCTCAAAGTTCCCCTCGTGGTCTGCGTGCTGTTTCTTAGCCTCGTCACCGGAGTAGCACTCGCCGGTGCGGAGGTCCGCCACCAACCCGTGGCCACGTTCTCTACCTCTTCGTCCCTCGTGCAATGGCAGGTCGCGGCAGCGCGGGAGAAAGTCATCCTCACTATCAGTGCGCCGGATGGGAAGGTCTTCACAAAGGAGTTTGCGACCGGCAACCCGAGTATCACTCTCCAGGAGCTCGGCAAGCTGGCCGTGGACGGGACCTACACATACGAGTTGCGCGTCGTGCCCCAGGTGCCCTCGGAGGTGAAGGCGAAACTGATGGACGCTCGCGACGCCAACGACGACGAGGCTGCGGCGAAGATCATGAGGGACGCCGGCCTCGATCATCCACTGGTACAGACGGGCAGCTTCTCGGTCGTGAACGGCGCCTTCATCTCGGCCGGACTCACCGAGCCTCCTGCGGCTCCGGCACCGGTTCAGAAATCGACGGGCACGACCTCCAGCGCCACCACCGCTCACCCGCCGTTGAAGGCCGTGGCCAACGACATCGTCCAAGCCGACGATGTAATCATCCAGGGAAGCCTCTGCGTTGGTCTGGATTGCGTAGTTAACGAGAGCTTCGGCTTCGACACCATCCGCCTCAAAGAGAACAACACCCGCATCAAGTTCAACGACACGAGCACGTCCGCCGGCTTCCCGAACAACAACTGGCAGCTCACCGCCAATGACTCGGCCAGCGGCGGCGCGAACAAGTTCTCCATCGACGACATCACGAATTCGAAGACTCCGTTCACCGTCACCGGCAATGCTCCGTCGAACTCCATCTTCGTCGACAGCACGGGCCGCGTCGGCTTCCGCACGGCAACGCCGGTCCTCGACCTGCACGTGGCCACCGGGAACACGCCGGCCCTCCGCCTCGAGCAGAACAGCTCGGGCGGCTTTACCGCGCAGACCTGGGACATCGCGGGCAACGAAGCGAACTTCTTCGTGCGCGACGTGACCGGTGGATCGAGGCTGCCGTTCCGCATCCGCCCAGGCGCGCCGACCAGCTCGATCGATATCAATGCGAGCGGGAACGTGGGCGTCGGAACGGCCAGTCCGTCGCAAAAATTGGATGTGAACGGCACTGTCTTGGTAGAGGGTGGGTTGGTCGACTTCTCGACAGCCAATCCCACAACCCCGACCGATGCTGGAGCAAAGCTATTTAATCAAGCTGGCGTCGGACCAAGTCTTTCCGGAAATGCGATCGATCTAAGAACCGGTGCAACTCCGGCCAGTAGATTATTCGTAACCAATGCAGGCAACGTCGGGATCGGCACTACGAGTCCGGGTTCGCAGCTCGTGATCGCCAATGGCGGGTCTACATCGAGCATCAACGCCGGCGCGACGCAGTTCACCGCCGCCTCGTCACGCACGTTCAAGGAGAACATCGAGCCAGTCGACGTGCCCGATATCCTCAAGAAGATCGAGGCCGTCCCGGTCGTCACCTACGATTTCAGGAACAACGGTCCGAAGGATCGTCTTGGACTCATCGCCGAAGACTTCTACCAGGTCTTAGGGCGTGGCGACGACAAGCACATCGACGGTCAGGATGTTCAGATGGCGCTCTGGATGGCCGTGCAGAAGTTGACGGCGGAGAACAAGGCCCTAACCGAACGTCTGGCGAAGCTAGAGGCTGCTCTGCAAAAGGTACAGAACTAGAATCATCTCCAGCTACGCCAGGAACGGCCGCCGTACACCCGGCGGCCGTTTTGTTTACTGCTTCCTCAGCAACAGCGCGTCCCAGAACCAGCGCTTTGGCAGGCGAGATCGCGTCATGACCCTCTCGATGCGGCATTCAGGGAACAGGTCCTCGATCTCGCGCGCAGTCGTGTAGATTCGATCGACGAAGTGTTGAACCTGGTCGAACCCGCGGCTCATGGCAACGCGGCGCTGTAGTGCAGCCGGAAGGAGCAGCAGTCCTCGGATACCGAAGTGCGGATCGGGGCGGAAGATCCAAGCCAGCCGTGCCGGTGTGATCAGCACGATGGCTCCGCCGCCGCGGAGGACACGGCTCGCCTCGGCGCCCGATTTCGCGGCGTCCTGAAAGTGCTCGATGGTCTCGAGGCAGAGCATCGCCCCAAATGCGCCGTCAAGGAACGGGAGTGCGCGCCCGTCGGCGATGACGTAGTGAAACGATCCGCCGGCCTTCGCGCGCGTGCGCCGCGCAACCTCATTCCATAGGGCGTCGACCGCCACCACTCGATACCCGCCCGCGCTTCCAGCCAGCGCGACCGCGCCGTTGCCCGCGCCAAGATCGAGCACGAGATCGCCTCCGACGTCGAGCCGGTCGAGCACGCTTCGCCAGCGACGTCCTTCGCGATATCGAGCCTCGACGAACGGATCGCGCAGTTCCTCGGCGGTGAGAGCACTCGCGTACACACGCTCAAACTCCGAGTCTCGCGGCGCCGGCACGACCTCCGAATCGAGCCAGGGATCGGCGATCCGCGGAAAGACTCTGCGATAGAGGCGGCGGATCGGTCGCAGAAGATCGGGCATAGGACGGACATCCAAAAAAGTGGGGCACGGCGTGAGAACCGTGCCCCGGTGAAGGTCCTGGGGCCCTCTCCCCAGGACCGGTTTGAAGACGCACAGCAGGGATGCGTCTTCGCTTACGGAGCGCGGCGGCGCGAGCACGTGCGGAAGTCACGCGAGCCGTCGCAGGCGCTCCGCGTGACTAGTCGCTGAGGTTGCGGATCACCGTCGGAATATCGAGGTCATTGCCGAAATCATTCGATGCCATCGGTCCGAACCCGCCCGACCCATCGGAGCGGGTGAATCCTTTACGAAAAAAGGGTGGATCGTAGATCTCCCCCTCGGCGCCGATCTGCGGCGGCGCCGGCTCCTCGCGGGCGGCCGCAATTTCGTGCGAGCCGTGCGATGCATGGATGGCGACGCGAGACGACGAAGCCGCCGCAGGACGCGATGCCGGCGTCGACAGTTGCTCGCCTCGGGCGTTGAGAAATCCTTTCGTCGCGGAGTCGAACCCTGTGGCGATCACGGTGACCTTGATCTCGTCCTTCATCTTCGGATCGATCACCGTGCCGAAGATGATGTTGGCTTCTTCGTCCGCCGCCTCCTGGATGATCGACGCCGCTTCGTGCACTTCGAAGAGGGTCATGTCGGAGCCGCCCGTGACGTTGATCAACACGCCCTTCGCGCCTTCGATCGATGCTTCCTCAAGCAGCGGCGATGAGATCGCGCGCTGCGCGGCCTCGACGGCGCGATGCTCGCCTGAGGAAATGCCTGTGCCCATGAGAGCCATGCCCATGCCGTGCATGATCGTCTTCACGTCGGCGAAGTCGAGGTTGATCTCGCCCGGCACGGTGATGAGATCGGAGATGCCTTGCACAGCCTGGCGCAAAATGTCGTCCGCGATCTTGAAGGCTTCTGACAGCGAGGTCGCGCGCTCGACGAAGTTCAGCAGGCGCTCGTTCGGAATCGTGATCAGCGTGTCGACCGTCTCGCGGAGCGCACGAATGCCATGCTCTGCCTGCACCCGCCGGCGCTTCCCTTCGAAATTGAACGGCTTGGTCACAACGGCCACCGTCAGCGCGCCGAGCTCGGCGGCCAGCGACGCGATGATCGGCGTGGCCCCGGTACCGGTGCCGCCGCCCATGCCGGTGGTGATGAAAATCATGTCCGCGCCGGAGAGGGCTTCGAGAATGCGGTCTGTATCCTCGAGCGCGGCCTGCTTGCCAATCTCGGGATTCGCGCCCGCGCCGAGGCCCTTGGTCAGCTTATTGCCGATCTGGACTTTGACCGGAGCGAGCGAGGTGCGCATGGCCTGCACATCCGTGTTGGCCACGAGAAACTCGACGCCCTTGATCCCTGCCTGAATCATCCGGTTGACGGCATTGCCGCCGCCCCCGCCCACGCCGATGACCTTGATCTTCGCCGGCAACTGATCCTCTTCCATCGAGATCTTCAGCGTCCCATCACCCGGTATTTCGTCGAATGTAATCATTCCCGTCTCCGGATCAGCTCTCTGCCGGCACGCCACCGCGGCCTGTGGCCGCCCCGCACCGATGCATTTTATGGAGAGCTAATTCATTGTACCTTTTCTGATGAATATTGATGCTGCTTTTCCTCGTCCCATTTCCAGACTGCGTTCTCAGCTCTGGGCGAACCACTGGCGGAATGTCTCCGCCACCCGCGCCAGCCCGCGGCGCGGGCGCTTCCGCACCTTGGCTTGATTCCGAAAGCCCCACAGCAGCAGCCCCGCCGCCGCCGCCCACTCCGGACCGTTGACCGTATCGGCCAGCCCGCCGAGGCCGCGAGGCGTTCCCTTGCGCGCCTGCTGGTCGAAGACCTGCTCGACCATCTCCACCATGCCGTCCATCTCCGCTCCTCCGCCGACCACGACCACGCCGGAACGGATCTCCTTGTCCAGCCCCACCTTTTCCAGATCGCGATACACCAGCTTCGCGATCTCAGCGGCGCGCGGCTCGAGGATGTTCGTCAGCTCGTGCTTCGAGAGGATCTTCGGCGCGCGACCGCCAACGGTCGGCACCTCGATTGGATCGTCCTCCGTCACCAGCGATCCGAGCGCGCAGCCGTAGCGCTTCTTGATCCGCTCCGCATCTTCCATCGGCGTCCGCAACACCACCGACACGTCGGACGTGAAGTGTCCGGCACCGACCGGCAGGACGTTCGTGTGTACGACGTTGCCTTCCAGGAACACCGCGTAGTCGGTCGTGCCCGCGCCGAGATCCATGAGCAGCACGCCCATCTCGCGTTCGTCCTGGGTGAGGACGGCCTCGGCTGCGGCGAGCTGCTCCAGCACCAGCTCCGTCACCGCGATGCCGGCTTTGTTCACGCAGGTCAGCACGTTCTGGTTGTGCGTCCGCGCGCCGGTCACGATGTGGACGTTCGCCTCCAGCCGGCCCGCGGTCATGCCCAGCGGGTCGTGGATGCCGTCCTGTCCATCGACGACGAACTCCCGCGGAATGACGTGAAGCAGCTCCAGCTCGCCCGGAACGTTGATCGACTTCGAGGCATCGATCACGCGCTGGATGTCTTCGCTCGAGATCTCGCGGTGCTTGCCGGTCACCGACACCACGCCGCGCGAGTTGACGGAGCGGATGTGATCGCCGGCGATGCCCACGTAGACCGATTCGATCTGCAGGCCGGCCATGACTTCGGCCTCATCCACCGCTCGCTTCACCGCCTCGATGGCCTGGTCGAGATTGATGATGTTCCCGCGCCGCGTTCCCTTCATCGGCGAGGTGCCCTTGCCGATGATCTCGAGCTGACCGCGATCGTTGATCTCGCCCACCAGCACACACACCTTCGACGTTCCGATGTCGAGTGCAACGATGTACTTTTCTTCGGTCCTGGGCATCGCATTCTCCTTCGTCGCTCGGGCGGCTCGCACTCGCCCTGTCGACGGTGTGTCATTTCAATTCGTGATCAGAGCGGGGCTCTTCGGGTGCACGACCCCCGTAACCATCGCAATCGGGTGAACGGGTTTGATGATGATCCGGTCGGCGAAACGCAGATCGGCGTATTCGATCGAAGACTTGCCGAACGACTCCGTCCGCGCCACGGCGTAGAGACTTCGGAGCTTGCCCGAGAGGTCGTCGCCATTCGCGTAGACGACCGCGTCGAGGTAGCGATCGAAAAGGCGGAAGCCATTCGGCGCGACGGGCTGGATCTCGGAGATGTGCGCGTAGATCTGCGGATCGCGAGTCCGCAGATCCTGCAACAGCTTCACGCAACGCACGAGCTCCGCGCCGCTGGCGTTGGCGATCAGCGGCAGATCGGCGTCGCCGATATCGGGCGAGAGATCGGCGAAAACGACTCCGAGATCATCGACATAGCGGAGCTGTCCGCCGGTCTCCGCGAGTGCCACGGGAGAGCGCTCCGAGATCTTGATCTTCAGCGTATCGGGAAGATTCTTCTCGACTTCGATGCGGCGAATCCAGGCCACATCGCCGAGGTCTTGCTGGATGCGGGCGATATCGAGATTGAACAGATTCAGCCCGGCGTACCGCCGGGTCATGGCATCGATCGCAGCGCGAGGCGTGTGCTGCACGCCCTCGACTTCGATGTGCTTCACTGCATATCGCGAATCGGAATGAATGTGGCGCCATCCCCAGAGCGCGCCGTACGCCAGCGCGGCAACGATGAGAGTGTTGCGAGCGATCAGCAGCAGACGCTGCACGTTAATGCGCCGCTGATTGCGACGAACGCGGCTGGCGTCGGCAGGCCGGAAGTAGCGCGCTGATTCGTAGCCGGTGCTCATCGCGCCTCTCCCGCCACCAAGGCCTCGGCGATCGTGTGCACGTCGCCTGCGCCCATGGTGATGAAAAGGTCATTCGCCGTGAGGCGGCCCCGGACGCGTCCGGCGATCTCATCGTTCGCGCCGTCCAGGTATTCGATGCGCTCGCCGCCCGGGGCCTCGGAGATCAGCCTCGACGAGATACCTTCGATGGCCTCTTCGCGCGCGGCGTAGATCGGCACGAGCAACGCTACGTCGGCGGCCGAAAGCGCTCGCGCGAACTCCGCGGCGAAATCGCGCGTCCTCGTGTAAAGGTGCGGCTGGAACAGCGCCACGATCCGGCGGCCCGGATAGCCGCCTCGCGCCGCGGAGAGCGTTGCCCGGATCTCGGTCGGATGGTGCGCGTAATCGTCCACTACGATCGCGCCCGCACACTCCCCGAGAATCTGGAAGCGGCGGCCGACTCCGATGAACTTCGCAAGAGCCGCAGCAATCACTTGCGTCCTGATTCCGAGCTCGAGGCCGACGGCGATCGCAGCCAGCGCGTTGCGCACGTTGTGCTCGCCAGGCACGGAAAGGCGAAACGTGCCGAGCCGGCGTCCATCGCTGATGACCTCGAACGAAGTGCCGCGTGTCGAAAACGACAAGTCTTCCGCGCGGAGCGCCGCGGAGCGACTGAGGCCGTAGCGAACCACGCGGCGCGGCACGGCATCGAGCAGCGACGCCACGCTCTCGTCGTCGGCGCAACCCACCACGACGCCGCCGGGTGCGATGCCGCCGACGAAGCGGCCGAAGGCCTCCACGATGGCCTCGAAGCTCCCGTAGTACTCGAGGTGATCGGGCTCGATGTTCGTGACCACGGCGACCTCGGGATGAAGATGGTGGAACGAGCGGTCGTACTCGTCCGCCTCGGCGACGATGTATTCGCCCTTCCCCGTTTTGGCGTTGGTCGAGAAATTACGAACGACGCCGCCGACGACCATGGTTGGATCGAGGCCGGCCTCCTGCAGAACCATGGCGATCATGGCTGAGGTCGTGGTCTTGCCGTGCGTGCCGGAGACGCCGATCCCGCGGCGGCGATTGACGATCTCGCCGAGAACCTCGGCGCGCTTGACCACTGGGATGCCGCGGCGCAGCGCTTCCTCGACCTCAGGATTTGCGCCGCGAATGGCCGACGTGACCACCAGCAGGTCGACGCCGTCGAGATGTATCGGATCGTGTCCGGCCGCGACAGCGATGCCCCGCCCGGCCAGAAGCTCCGGAGACGGCGGCCGGAGATCGCATCCGGAGACGGCGAATCCCCAGTCGGCCAGGATCTCCGCGAGGCCACTCATTCCGATACCGCCGATGCCTGCGAAATGAATGGTTTTAATGTGGTCGAAATTCATGTCTTATAGTGGCGTTTATATTTCACAATTGTAAAGTTGCCCTGCGATCAAAGCAATTATTTTCCACAAATGTTCTCGATGAAATCGACGATCCTTTTCGTCGCATCCGGAGCCGCCAGCGACTTCGCCGCCTGACCCATGCGCTCCGCTTTGCCGGGATCGCTGATGATTCCGGCGATGGCCAGCCCGAGCCGCTCCGGCGTCAGCTCGGCTTCGGTGATGACGATCGCGCCGCCGGCCGACTCCACGGCCTGAGCGTTCACTTCCTGGTGATTGTTCGTCGCCGCCGCGAACGGAACGAGAATCGCCGCACGGCCCACCGCCGCAAGCTCGCCGATGGTCATCGCTCCAGCACGGCAAACGACCAGATCTGCGGCGGCGAGCTCGCTCGCCATCGGATCGAGGTACGGCACCACGCGCGCGTCCCCGAAGGCGGAGGCGCGATAAGCCGTCTCCACTTTCTCCAGCTCCCTCGGCCCGGTCTGGTGCACGATCTCGATCCGATCTTTGATCTTCGCAAGAAACGGCAGCGCCGAGGTCATGGCGTCATTCAGCACGCGCGATCCCTGGCTGCCGCCAAAGACGAGGAGGCGTCGCCGGACGCTCGCGCGCGGAGCTCGCGAGACTTCGAAGAACTCGCGCCGGATCGGATTGCCCGTGACCACACCGTCCGGGCGCCTCAGCCGAAGAAGCGCATCAGGGAACGCGACTGCGACGCCGTCGGCCACGCGGGCGAGAATGCGATTCGTGATGCCGGGAAACGCGTTCGCCTCATGGATCACGATCGGCCTGCCGCGCAACTTCGCGGCCGCCAGCACCGGACCCGATGAATAGCCGCCGACGCCGAGTACGACGTCCGGGCGATGCTTGCCAATCAGCCGCCACGCTCCTGCGAATCCAATCGGAAGACGAAGGAGGTTCTTCGCGAGATCCGCCAGACCCTTCCCCATCAGCCCACCGACGGTGATGAACTCGATCGGAAAACCAGCCCCCGGCACGATCGTCTTCTCGAGGCCGTGCTCGGTTCCGACAAACACGATCTTCCGCGCCGCGTCGCGAGCGATGACCTCGCGTGCGATGGCGATGGCCGGATAGATGTGCCCACCCGTTCCGCCTCCGGCAATCATGAGCGATTCCATTCCGTCCTTAGCTCGACTGCTGAGAGAGATTCAACAACATGCCCACTGCGATGAGACTGCTGATCAGCGACGAGCCGCCGTAGCTCACGAGCGGCAGCGGCAGGCCCTTCGTCGGGAGAAGGCAGAGGGCGACGCTGATGTTGATCAACGTCTGCACGGCGATCGCGAACGTGAAGCCGAGCGCCGTGTAAAACGCGAAGCGATCCTGGCTGCCGCGCGCCACGCGGTAACCACGCCAGATCAGAAACGCGAAGAGCGCGATCAGCGCGAAGGCCCCGATGAATCCCAATTCTTCGCCGATGATCGAGAAGATGAAATCGGTGTGCGGCTCGGGAAGGAAGAACAGTTTCTGCCGTCCGTTTCCGATGCCCAGGCCGCGCAGTCCACCGGTGCCGAGGGCGATCAGCGACTGCAGGCCTTGAAAACCTCTGCCGAGCGGATCGGCTTCGGGATTCAGGAATGAGTGGATCCGGTCGCGGCGATAGCCGTACAAGAGCATGCCCGCGGCCGGAATCAGGGCGATGGAGAGCATGGCCATGCGGCTCCAGGAGACGCCGGCCACGAACAGCATCGCGGCCGCGATCACGGTGAGCGTCATCGCCGTACCGAAGTCCTGGACCACAATCATCCCAGCGAAGAGCGCCAGCACGCAGCAGACTGGAAGCAGCGTCGTCGTCAGCTCGTTGATCCGTTCCTCGCGGCGCGAAAGGACTTGAGCCAGGAAGACGATGATTGCCGGCTTGGCGAATTCCGCCGGCTGGAGCTGAAACCACGGCAGGACGATCCAGCGGTGCTTTCCGTTGATGGCTGGCTGAAAGAGGGCCACGATCAGCCCAAGAAGAACCGCCGCCAGAACCACGCCAATGCCGCGCCGGTCCTTGAGCACGGTCAGATCGACGTGCATCAGGACGAACATCATAGCGCCGCCGGCAAGCAGCCAGATGCACTGGCGGGTCATGAAGTAGTACGGATTCTCGGAGCCCGCTTTCTGCGCGGTGATGATGGCCGAGGCGCTGTAGATCATGACCAGCCCGATGACCACGATCAGCGCCGCCGCGCCGAAGAGGTAGGTGTCGTAGGTGAGTTTCTTGCTCATCGGTCGAACCTTCCGTCATCCTGAGCCGCGGAGACGGCGAAGGATCTTCTTGCGAGAATCGTGGCTCTTGCCAAGGAGATCCTTCGGCGCGCTTCACCCCTCCGGGGTTTCGCCGCCTCAGGATGACGCGATCGCAGCGACTTACACCGCATGGACCAACTCCTCGAAGTGCTCGCCGCGATGCTCGAAGTTGCGGTACTGGTCGAAGCTCGCGCAGGCCGGCGAGAGGAGAACCGTATCGCCCGGCTTGCCGTTGCCTGCAGCCCAGCGGACCGCGGTATCCATGTCGCCGGCCGGAACGATGACCGCGGCGCCGTCGAGCGCGTTCGCGATTCGAGCGGCCGCGGCGCCGATCGTGAGAACCGCGCGGGTCTTCGCCGCGACCAGCGGACGCATCCGCTCGAACTCACCGGCCTTGTCTTTCCCCCCAAGGATCAGGATCACGCTCTCATCAGGAAATCCCTCGAGCGATTTGAGCGTGGCGTCGACGTTCGTTCCCTTCGAGTCGTTGACCCATCGGACGCCATGCCGCTCCCGCACCAGCACCATCCGGTGCGGCAGGCCTGCGAACGCGCGGAACGCCGTCTCGACCGCCCGGTCATCGACGCCGATGGCCCGGGCCGCGAGCCACGCCGCGAGCGCGTTCTCGACGTTCGGCAATCCATCGAGCCGAAGCGCGGCACGAGGGATGCGATGCTCGCGGCCTTCGACGCGGATCACCAGGTCCCGGTCATCGAGAAACGCCCCTTCATCCTGCCGCAGCCATGCCGAGAATCGCCAGATTCGACGGCCCGGAACCTCGCTGACCTCGCGGCGCTCATTCGCGTTGATGATCGCCACGTCGCCGCTCTGCTGATTGCGGAAGACCCGAAATTTCGCCGCCGCGTACGCATCCAGGCTCGGGTAGCGATCCATGTGATCCGGCGTCACGTTGAGCAGGAGCGCCACGCCGGCGTGGAATTGATCGACGGTCTCGAGCTGATAGGACGAGAGCTCGACGACGTACGTCCGCGGCTGCGCCGGATCGGCCACGCCGATCAGCGGCTCCCCGATGTTGCCTGCGACGATCGGCGCGAGGCCGGCCACGCGAAGGATCTCGCCGATCAACGCCGTGGTTGTCGACTTCCCGTTCGAGCCTGTGATGGCGATGACCGTGCCGCGAAGCTGGCGGTACGCGAGCTCGACCTCCGCGATGACCGGAATCGCTCGAGCTCTGGCGGTCGCGACAAGCGGAATGGTCGCCGGAACGCCGGGACTCAGGACGACGGTGTCGATGCCATCGAGAAGCGCGTCGTCCTGACGCCCGAACTGCGTGGTCACATTCGGATCGAGTGCATACGGAAGATGCGGAGAGTCATTCGAATCGGAGAGCGACGCACGGATCCCGTGCCTCGCGAGAAAGTTCGCGGCGGCCACGCCCGACTTGCCGGCTCCGATGATCAAGACGTTCTCCATGGCTTCGTTCGACTGACTCGATCCGTC